>JAEZNC010000267.1 GCA_023441905.1 Bacillota bacterium
CTATAAAAGCGGTCAGTGAGGTCCATGCGCCGGTCAGCGGTGTGATTTCGGCCATCAACGATTCTGTTTACGACGCTCCGGATACGATTACACAAGAGGATACATGGCTTTTTGCGGTGGACTTCGAGGGCGAAGCGGACACAAACGGATGGACGATTAAAGAATGAAATGGGCAAGGCTGTTCTTAACCGGGGCAGCCTTGTGTTTTTGCAGGGGGTACTGTATCGCAGCAGGATGGGTTTCACTGACAAGCGTATCGGTGAAAACTGCTTCGAGATGCTGTCGGCGCAAAGAAGCAGAACACCTCATCCGCCGCTCGGCGGCCGATTGTGTTCCGTGATGAGGGAGCCAAAGCAATTTAACAAGGACAGCTAGAAAATAAACTCAATTGCTCTTATAACTCACCGCTGAGCGAGGAGCAAAGTCATAGCGAACGAGTGGAATAGGATAAGTGCAATGACATATCCTGAGTCGTACTTTATGGCGCTTGAGGCAAAAAAGCATAGACGGATAAAAACTCTGTGATAATCGGGATATCATTATTTCTATGGAAATATGGGAAGAGCTATTGATACTGATGCTCAATGGATACCGTTAAGACGGAATTTATCCAAGGAGGAACCGCATGGCGAAATTCATTATTGTGGTGATGGACAGTGTGGGTGTGGGCGAGCTGCCCGACGCGGCGCGCTTTGGCGACGAAGGCTCGGATACACTCGGGCATATCATTGCGGCTTATCCCGACATCCGCATCCCGAACCTTGCGCGGCTCGGGCTCTGCAAGCTCAAAGACATCCGCTGCGACGGCGATGTGTTTGGCGCATACGGAAGAGCGGCTGAGCAGTTTTCGGGCAAAGATACAACGGGCGGCCATTTTGAGATCAGCGGGCTCATTCTGGACAAGCCGTTTCCGACCTTTCCAAACGGTTTCCCGCAGGATTTTATATGGGCATTTGAAAAAGCCGCGGGACGGGGAACGCTCGGCAATATTCCCGCATCGGGCACGGAAATCATCAAACAGCTCGGCGCGGAGCATGTAAAAACCGGCAAGCTCATCGTCTACACGTCGGCGGACAGTGTGTTTCAGATCGCGGCGCATGAAGACGTGGTGCCGCTTGATGAGCTGTACGCGATATGTGAAAAAGCGAGAAGCATGCTTGTTGGGGATCTTGGCGTGGGACGTGTCATCGCGCGTCCGTTTATCGGCGAGGAGGGCCGCTATGAGCGCACAAAGAACCGCCGTGATTTTTCGTTTGAACCGCCGGGAGAGACGATACTGACCGCGCTGAAGAACACCGGGTTTGACGTGCTTGGCATCGGCAAGATCGAGGATATCTTCGCGGGTGCGGGCCTCACACGGCGCAACCACACGCGCGATAACGACGCAGGGATATCGGCGACGGTGGAGGCAATCAAAGACGCTATCGACGGGCTCATCTTCACCAACCTTGTGGATTTTGATATGCTGTACGGTCATCGCAACAACGTGCAGGGCTACAAGGAAGCGCTTGAAGCGCTCGACAAACGCATACCCGAGATGCTGGATGCGCTGAAACCTGAGGATATCATCATTTTTACAGCGGATCACGGCTGCGACCCGACAACAGCAAGTACCGACCATTCGCGCGAGTACATCCCGATATTTGCCTATGGCGCGAGCGTCAAAGCGGGAACGGATATCGGCACGCGCAGCACTTTCGCCGACATTGCGGCCACGGCGGCGGAATTTTTCGGGCTTAAGAATTGGCATGTGGGTACATCGTTTTTGCAGGAAATCACGGAGGAATAAGACTATGACAAGAGAAAGAATACACATGGCCTATGAGACACTCAGTCAGCTGACGGCGCAAAGACCCGAGATTTGCGTGGTGCTGGGCAGCGGGCTCGGGGATTATGCCGATTCGCTGGAAAACAAGCAGGTTGTGGAATACGCTTCCATACCCGGTTTTCCGGTATCCACCGCGCCGGGGCACGCAGCGCGGCTTGTGTTCGGCAGCCGACATGGCGTTTGTGTCGTCTGTATGCAGGGACGTTTTCATTGCTACGAAGGGTATACGGCTGCCGAAACGGTGATTCCGCTGCGCGCGCTGATAAAGCTCGGTATCAAAAAGCTGCTGCTCACCAACGCGGCGGGCGGCGTCAATACGGGCTTTAAACCCGGAGATATCATGATCATCAAGGATCATATCAATTTCACGCATTTTAATCCGCTGATCGGTGCCAATATGGATGATTTCGGCCTGCGCTTCCCCGATATGTCGTATGCGTACAACGCGGGGCTTAATCAGGCGCTGAAGGAAGCCGCCGACGCCAACGGTATCGAGATAAAGGCCGGTGTTTACGCGATGATGTCGGGGCCGTCGTATGAAACGCCCGCTGAGATCAAAGCGCTGCGCACGCTCGGCGCGGATGCGGTCGGCATGTCCACCGTGCCGGAAATCATTACGGCGGCACATGCGGGCGTCAAGGCGGCGGCGCTGTCGTGCATCACGAATATGGCGGCGGGCATACTCGATCAGCCGCTGGCCCATGAGGAAGTGATGGAGACAGGGCGCGTCGCGGCGGGGCGGATACAGACGGTGATTGACGGATTTATAAAGCGCATTTAAGTCATCCCATATAGAAACCCAAAAGGCTCGGTGTTAATGACATTGGGCCTTTTTTATTGTCTAAAGAATACCCCGATAATGCCGGGGGTTCCAAAAGGCTTTAGATATGAGTAAACTGGTTTTCAAAATAGAATATGCTTTATCTAAGAGAGAAATAGTATGACTTATGAAAGCCTTCTCCTAGAGGAGAAGGTGGTGCGAGGCACCGGATGAGGTGCTAAAAAGGCTGACAAAGCAAATACCTCATCAGTCGCCTGTCGGGGACAGCTTCTCCTCAAAGAGAAGCCTAAGTACGCCTTAAGGCGTATTCAACGGTCGGCAACCGCAAAAGTTTTATTTGGCGGATCAGTTCAATGATGAGCCGGGTATGTTCCCGACAGTCATATAACGGTGACAGTGTTCATATAGTGTGTGGGAATGGTATACGGATTCGAAAGGAGGGGGCCATCACGATGGAAAACGTTATGCTTCTCGCCACTCTGTCCCGCTATCCTGCGGAGGCGCTTTTGTCTGTGATATCAAAAGAACAGTTTGGGCTGCTTATCATAGTCTTTTATATCGCCGCTTTTTTGATGTTGATTCTTGTGATGCGACGCTGCGGCAAATCAAAAACAAAATCAAACCGATAGCATATTTCATTTCTATTCATGCCCTTTCGGGCGGATTGAGGCCGTTTATCGATAGACTGAGATTAACCAGTCGCACTTTCTGAAACGTCGTACCCATTATCCGGTCCATCAGATCGGCATAGCCATCGGCGAGAGGCTATGTAAGCTTTATCGACATACTAACCAACATTGCATATGGTGGCATGCACAAGCCCTGAAAGGGGAAATGGTAATTCACGGTTGGATAAGCATCCCGCTTCGTTACCGCTCATGGCAGACAGCGGCTTGCTTTTCTCGGATTATTCGCGATCTGAGTGTTTGATTTCCTATTCGCATACTAAGATTGCGGATGAATAGACTCAGATTTATTCGAATACCTTGGGCCTGCCGAACGCGTTCCATTTCAAATTGACGACGAGATCATCACTGATGATATTCTTGTAAACGCGCTTATCGATCGTGCGCTTGCATACCACGCCCACATACCCGCTGGCGGCTTCATAGATATAGCCGTGGCGGCCCATGATACCCATATGCGACACATGGCCGTCGGTTCCCATCATAAACACGATGTCGCCGGGACGCAAATCGTCCTTGTCAATGGGCGTGCAATAGTCGTAGTAGGTATCGTTCGCGGTGCGGTCGGTGGATTCGTCGTAAAGCCTTATTTCGTTGGCGGCATACCACCACAGGCCGCTGCAGTCCCACGCGTAGTCTTCGGGGAATGCGTAGCCCTTTTCTTCGGCCTTGTCCGCGATATCATACAGGTATTCCAATCGGCCGTCCGAAAAATAATCGGGATATTTTTTATTCATCACATTGATGAACTCGTCGGTGACAGGCGTTCCCTGGCCCGCGATGATATACTGCCCGCCCACGCACGAATCAAGCACTTCGAGCAGCGCCGCGACATTCCCCTTGGGTTCGGGCTCGCCTGCGTATTTTTGTTCGTAATAAGCGCGTTCCGATTCCGACTCTTCGGCGCTCAGCGCTTCACAGCAAGCGAAAAGAAACATGGCGGACGCGAGCAGCATAGCCGCCGCAATTTTTGTGATCGTATTCATATGACAAATTATATCTTTATTTCACATCATTATCAAGCCGCTGATACTCGCGATCATCGCCAAAGAATATCCGCCCATTCTTCGGGAGAAACTAATCACAAAAGCAAAAAAGGGGATATTCGGCTATGAAAAGGACACTATTGATCGCGTTTGCGTTTATGATGATCTTTGCGTTCACAGTGACGGCATACGCGGAGGGTTTTGAAGCGAATGCGAAAAGCTATATACTGATCGACGCGGGTTCGGGTGACGTGTTGGCGGAGAAGAACGCCGATGAGCAACTGCCCTGTGCGAGCGTCGCCAAGATAATGTCGATACTGCTGTTTATGGAGGCGGAAGAGACGGGGCGGCTGTCGCTCAGCGACACGGCGACTGTCAGCGACCGCGCGGCATCCATGGGCGGCACGCAGGCGTTTCTGGATGTGAAAAGCACGCACAAGGTGGAGGATCTGCTCAAAGCGGCCATTGTGTGCAGCGCCAACGACGCGACCGTTGCGCTCGCAGAAAAAACGGCAGGCAGCGAAGAAGCGTTTGTGGAGATGATGAACAAAAAAGCGGGCGCTCTGGGTATCAGCACGACATTTGTAAACGCGACGGGCCTCGGCGATGAGCAGAAGATCAGCGCGCGTGATGCGGCGACAATCTGCCAGCAGCTCGTGAAGCACGATTTGTTCTACAAATGGAGCAGCATATGGATGGAGAACTATGTGCATCCGGACGGACGCGAAACCGAAATGGTCAATCAGAACCGGCTGGTGCGCTATTATGAAGGGTGCGACGGCATCGCGACGGGGTCATCGGGTGCCGCAGGGTATTGCATCGCAGCCACAGTGAAACGCAGCGGCGGACGGTTTATCTATGTGGCGCTCGGCGCACCCAACAGTTCTATCCGGTTTGACAACGCAAAGGCCGCTTTTGATTACGCGTTTGCCGGGTTCACGGCCAAAACAATTGTAACCGAAGGGCAGAAGCTCGGAAGTGATCTGGCCATCACGGGCGGCACGGTGCCGTTCATCGATGTATACGCAGGGCAGGGCTTCTCCACACTGATCGAAAAGGGCAAGGAAGCGGCACTCGAAAAAGAGCTTGTGCTGCTGGAGAACATCGCGGCACCCATCGAGAAAGGGCAGGTGCTTGGATATCTTCGCATATTGCTGGACGGCGCGGAAATCGGCCGTGTGGACGTTGTGGCGGGAGATGTGGTGGCGGAACGCAATTTTTCGAATGCCTTTAAACGCATACTGACATGGTGGCTGTTCGCCTGACGTTGACAGGCTTTGACCCCTCCTGTAAAATGACTAAGCAGACAGGAGGGAAACGATGCGCATACTGATTGTGAATGATGACGGAATTCATGCCAAAGGGCTGAGGACGCTGGCTGCGCGCTTAAAAGAAAGCCATGACGTCACGGTGGTTGCCCCCGAATCGGAAAGAAGCGCGACATCACATTCCATTACCATATACCGTCCGCTGCGCGTGACGAAAACACAGCCGGCAGGGCTCGAGACGATTCCCTGCTATGTGGTGGACGGCCAGCCGGTGGACTGCACCAAGATCGGCATTGCCCATATCATGAACGGCAAGGTCGATCTTGTTGTTTCGGGAATCAATCACGGCGCGAATATGGGGTCGGACATTCTTTATTCCGGCACGGTTGCGGCAGCGCTTGATGCCGTGATCATGGGGTATAAGGCGATGGCCGTATCCTGCGCGTCCCACTTTGCGGAGCACTTCGAAACCGCGGCGAATATTGCGGCCGGACTGATAGACGGCGGACTTTTTGACGGCGAAAACGAGAGTGTGCTGTATAATCTTAATGTGCCCGATCTGCCGCTTTCCAAGATTAACGGCGTGAAAGTGTCGGTTCAGGGGCGTACGGCCTACGACGACGAAGTGGAGCTGCGCGACGACCCGCACGGCCGGAAATACATCTGGATGACGGGCACGCTGCGTGAGGAAATGGCTGAAGAAGAGACCGATCTTGCAGCGGTCCGGGCGGGGTATGCGTCGTTGACGCCCATCAAGTTTGATTTGACCGCAAGGGACAAGATAGAGACGCTGTCTTGCAAGATTGAAAAAATAAAATTGCATTTTTAGCAGGATATGATAAAATATATGGCATAACACACAGATGGGGGA
>JAEZNC010000001.1 GCA_023441905.1 Bacillota bacterium
CCAAGGTACATGCCGCAGGTCAGGCTGAATGGAAGTACGTCTTATGCGGCGGTTCCGAACCAGATTCAGATTCCGATTCCATCGGGAATGCTGATGACGTCGCTTGCCATGAAAACCCCTTCGCTGACAGTACCGGATGAACCGCAGGTGCTGCCTGTGCCGGTGTTTTACGCGGCGGATGCCGATAAGCTTAATATTGAGTTTGACGGCGTGAACGAGAACACGTATTTTGAGGTGATGGGAAATGACGGTCTGCTGGCACAGCACAAGGCGGACAGCCGTGTGTTCACGCTTTCGTACGATTTTAAAACGCCGCTGACGGTGACGGTGAAGGACGGCTCAGGACAGGAGGCCAGCTATCAGGTGAATCCCGCCTCGGTTGCGATGAACGTGATGACATGGGGGAACGACTGCTACTATACAAGCGGAAGCGGTGTTCAGTCGGGCCACAGCGGATTGCTCGCGGGCAGTTTTGTCAATATCGCGCGTGGAAAGGCGCTGAGTTCAAGCGGAGCGGTCTATCATCTCGAGAACGGCAGCAGTATAGGAACGGTGGGAAACATTGCTCTTTGTGAACAGGCGCTGCCGCTCTATGAGTTCAGCTATGACGGTTACACGATCAAAACGTACAAAAACTTCTCGACGAGCCAGCAGGGCGGTACCATGGCGGTGCGGGATTTTCGCATGTTTGTGAAGAACGGCGGGATCGCGGTGATGGATGCGGCTGTGCCGACGGTGTTTGACGGGCTCATCATCGATACAGCGGGCGCGCAGGATTATTTGACGGTGCTGGGCTCCAGCGGCATGCTGCTGGATTTAAAATATCCGATTCAAACGCCGGTTGATTTTAAGAACAGCGATATCGTGCAGATGTCTAACAATATCGGCGCATCTGTGCCTTACGTGCTCGTGCGATACAGGGACGGCAGCGTTGCCGCGTTTAATTATCTGACAGGCGAACTGCAAATGGCGGAAACCGCCAAAAGTGATATGTCTCTCATCGACTATGCGAAGGATTACTTCAGCGCGCAGGGCGAACTGCCGATGAAAGAGGTGTCGGACGGGTATATACAGTTTTCGGAGCTTAAAGAAAAGCTGATCATCAAGTCTGCCGAGGATGTGGCGCAAGGCACTGAAGCGCAAGGTGCGGGGGCGCAGAATGCCGGTTCTGGCGGCGGCAGCAGCCCGGCAGCCGGAGCGCAAACTGACGGCACACAGGGGCAAAACGGCGACGGCGGTAAGCCGAACGCTCAAGGCTATGCCGGCAGCGGCACAGCCGGTGACGACGGTAAAGCGCAAAGTGAGCAAAGCGATGAGCAGGCAGGCAGCCTGGAAAAACAGGAGGACAAGCGATATCTCGCTGTTTACGATATGGCCAAAGGTGAATATGTGCTGTATGACGAGGAAGCCATGCTGGGCAGCTTTGACAGCGGTGAAGACGCCGGTACCGACAACAGCACTGCAGTGCTGAAGGAAGACGATGCACAACCCAAACCGATACCGATCGATTACAGCAACACCGCTGCGCCGTCCTCAGGGCTCGCAAACGACGGGCAGGACGGCATGGTGATTGTTCTCGTGCTGATCATCGCCGTGGGGCTTATGATGCTGTTCATATTCGACCGCAGGAAGAGAATATCAAAGGACAGGAAATAGCCAATAGAGGACGAGGGGCATCTTTCAGAGTGCCCAGAACTTATTGCCGCAGCCCCTTTGACAACGACTTTTGTAAGCGTGGATTTGGGGCTGTCAACGAAAGGTGGCCGCTGGACAATTCGATTTTATCGATGGCCAAGAGTTGCCCGCAAAGGCCATCGTAATTTGGCACAGGGCAACTCAGGAGTAATGATCCGTTCGGACAGAGGCTGTTTGCTGCATAAAAATCATATCAAGGTGTACTTAACAACAGTGAGGGGGAAAAGACATGCATCAAGAAAAACTGAACATCACGCCCGCTTCCATTGCGAAATATATCGACCATACAATACTGAAGCCGGACGCAAGCGAGGATGAAGTACGCAAATTCTGTGAGGATGCTAAGACCTATGGGTTCGCGAGCGTTTGTGTGAACCCAAGCTATATTGAGCTGACGGCGGGCGCGCTGAGCGGCAGCGGCATTGCGCCGTGCGTGGTGGTGGGGTTTCCGCTGGGTGCGGTAACGCCCGCAATGAAAGCGGCGGAGACCGAGGCTGTTATCGCACTGGGCGCATGGGAAACGGATATGGTCATCAATGTCGGTGGGGTGAAATCCGGCGACTGGACGCTTGTAAAAGAAGACATCGAGGCGGTGGTCAACGCTTCGGCGGGGCGTGCGCTGGTGAAGGTGATTATAGAAGCCTGCCTGCTCTCGGATGATGAGAAGGTGAAGGTCTGCACCATCGCAAAGGAATCGGGCGCGGATTTTGTGAAAACGTCTACCGGGTTTTCCACCGGCGGCGCAACAGCCGCGGATGTGCGTTTGATGCGGAAAACCGTAGGAAGCAGCATGGGCGTGAAGGCGTCGGGCAGCATACGCTGCTTTGAAGATGCGGTGACGATGATTGAGGCAGGCGCGACGCGGCTCGGCACAAGCGCGGGCGTGAAGATTGTGAACGGCTGACCCAAATCCGGGCATTTTAGAAGCCGTCTCCTATTGCATCGGCTCCCAATAAAGCTCGCTCGAATGACATTCGCAATAAACAGAGAGGCTGTCCACTTGGACAACCTCTCTGTTTTGTTTATTCGGCAATTTCGCCTTTGATGTCGCCTCTTTCGGTCAGGTCCGCAACAATCCGCTCATAGAACTTTTTATCAATCTTGTATTTTGCGCGGTAAATCAAATATCCCACCACAATACAAATCAGCGGTATGACGAACATCGCGAGCTTAAGCATCAGCAAACCTTCGCTGGTGACATCATCGGGTGTTTCAGCGCTGTTGATACCCGAGATAATCAGTGTAACCGTCATAATGCCGGTGGCGATTGCGC
>JAEZNC010000010.1 GCA_023441905.1 Bacillota bacterium
GCACAAACGCGCAGGAAGCGCGCGCATATATCGAAAAGAACCTTGAGATAATAGAGAAGACGGCAAATGAAACGCTGGCCGCAAACGGATTTGACTACACGGCCACGGCACAGGTGGGCACGTTCCACTTCCCCGACAGAACCTATCAGAACGTGACATACCCCGAAGGCGACTATCAGGCGCTGAGGATTTCGCTCGGTAAAGGCGAAGGCCACAACTGGTGGTGTGTGATGTTTCCCCCGCTCTGTCTCACGGAGATTGACGGCCTTGACGAAGGGGCCACGCAGGTGGAATACACCTCGTTCTTCGCGGAACTGTTCGGGAGCCTGTTTTCATAACCTGCCGTACATTTATATCAAGGAGACCGGCGATATGAAAAAGAAACTAAAACCGCTTGCACTTTTATTGCTTGCGGTTTTGTTATGCTGCGGGAGCGCAGTGATGCCCGTGGCATCGTACAAAATGGGCTCAAGCGGCGACGCGATACGGGAGATTCAGCAGCGGCTGAAAGACTGGGGCTATTATACGGGCAATGTGGACGGCCACTACGGCGTTCAGACGCAGGATGCCGTAATCGCGTTTCAAATAAAACACGGCATCACGGTGGATGGTATCGTGGGCGCGCAGACGGCTGAAAAGCTCGGTGTGGCAGCCCCATCCGGGGGGCCAAGCGGCAACAGCTCGAACGATAAAGATGTGTACCTGCTGGCAAGGCTCGTGCACGGCGAGGCGCGCGGCGAGCCGTATAAGGGGATGGTGGCTGTCGCGGCGGTGGTACTCAACCGCGTGGAAAGCTCGCAGTTTCCCAACAGCATCGCGAAGGTGATTTATCAAAGTGGCGCTTTTTCGGTGGTGGACGACGGGCAGATCAACCTTGCGCCCGACGAAAGCTCACTGCGCGCGGCAAGAGATGCGCTGAACGGCTGGGACCCTTCGGGCGGTGCGCTTTTTTACTACAACCCCGCCAAGACGAGCAACAAATATATGCGGTCGCGCCCGGTGATCTGCACCATCGGCGATCATATTTTCTGCAGCTAGGAGATCACCATGAAAAGGATTTATAAAATTATTGCGGCAGCGGCGGCCGGTGTGCTGATTGTGGCGCTGACGGTGACGACCATTGTGTTTCACAGCCAGAAGCAGCAGCTGAAAAACCAACTCAGCGGGTTTTATACCAAATCGTTTGAGCAGCTGATGACAGATGTAACGAGTTTGGAGGCTAAGCTTTATAAGCTTAGGGCTTCGTACGGGGCCAACCAATACACGATGCTGCTGATGGACGTCTGGCGGCAGACGGGCGACACAGAAAGCTCACTTGCGGCACTGCCTGTATCGTTTGCAAGCACCTCGACGCTCACACAGTTTGTCAATCGCACGGGCGATTACTGCCGCTATCTTGCTGATAAGCTTTCGCGCGGCGAAACGCTCACGCAGGACGATTTCAACCAGATTCAGCAGCTTGCATCGTCGTGCAGCGACGTGTACGACGAGCTCAACACATTGTGGAGCAACGGCTATCCGGATGACAACGGGTTTGCGGAGGATGTATTTTTTGCTTCGGAAGAACAGAAAGGAAACCTCGATTTTACGAATCAGCAGTTTCCGCACCTCGTTTATGATGGGCCGTTTTCCGAAAGCACCGAGGACAAGCAGCCCGAAGGCCTTGGCGGCTTTGAGGTGACGCGTGAGCAGGCTGCTCAAACAGCCGCCCAGTTTATGGGTGTGGACGTCACGGCCTTGGCGGATGCAGGCGAAGAAGACGGCGTGATACCAAGTTATGGGTTCGCAGGAAATATGAACGGGAAGGCCTTTGAGATTTACATCAGCAAGCAGGGATCACAGGTGCTCTGGACGATGGTGTCCACCGATGGCGGTATTTCCGCAATGCCTACCGATGAAAAATACGAGCAGCTGGCGGACGCGGCGAAGCAGTATCTGATTGACAAAGGATACGGGCCGAGTGCGGCGAGCTACGCACAGTTTTACGATGGTATGGCCGTAATCAATCTCGCACCGATGCAGGATAATGTCGTGCTGTATCCCGATCTGATCAAAGTTTGGGTAGATATTCCGACGGCAACCGTTGTGGGTGTGGATGCGCACAATTATCTGATGTCTCATAAATCGCGCGCGCTGAGCACTCCCGCGCTCACACAGGAACAGGCGCAGCAAATGATCACTGCCGGCATTGAGGTGCAGGCCGCGCGCCTTGCGCTGATTCCGATGGATACGAACGAAGAGAAGGTATGCTGGGAGTTCACGGGCGCAATCGACGGCCAGGACTATATCATTTATGTCAATGCGCAGACAGGCGTGGAAGAGAATATATTCATGATCCAGCACACGAATAACGGCACGCTCGTGATGTAGGGCTATTAAGCGTATTCCTCCCGCCAGCCTAATGCCGGTTTTAACGTTGATGCGCTGCGTGCCCGGTGAGGACAGGTAAACCGCAAACGATGAGCCGGGCGGAATAATGATCTCTCCGTCGCGCTGACCCACAATGGCCGTGTTGGGCGTGCGATGCGAGAGATCAGGCTGGTGCGGGAGGACGGTGCCCCCGAGGTGTTTGCGTAGCGGAGTTTTAGGTATGCATACCTGACTGATGCAATCCTCCGTCACGCTGCGCGTGCCACCTCCTTTCAAAAGGAGGCTATCTTCGCCTACAGTTGCGCTGTGCAATTACGGTGGAGATAAAGCCGGAATTGCTGAAAAATCTCGCATAGAAAACAGCGGATATATGCTTATTGCCCCTGCCTCCCTCAATGAGGGAGGTGGCAATTGGCCGATTTATCGGGCAATTGACGGAAGGAGTTGCTTAGCGCTCTTTGTCATGGGACCCTTCGCTTACGCTCACGGTGACATTATCTGCTGCCTGCTCGCAGTTTCTTTGAAAAGGAGCTGTTCGCTTGGCTGATTGAGTATTTATCAGTTAGAAATCGGCATGAACCTACTAT
>JAEZNC010000050.1 GCA_023441905.1 Bacillota bacterium
ATAATCTCATCTGCGACTAAAAATATGCGAGGGTGGCGGAACTGGCAGACGCGCACGTTTGAGGGGCGTGTGGTGTACACCGTAGGGGTTCAAGTCCCCTTCCTCGCACCAAGGAAACCGTGATGATGTCACGGTTTTTTTATTTATAATATCACTATGATCTTTCTAAATTGACAGCACAATGCCGTCTGGCAAATTGAAGACGTTGTCTTTCTCAAATAAAGAAAAGTGAATGCCCATGACAGTTCGATTTGACTATATTTTTAAAATACGGTTATTAAGTACGTTGGCAAATGATAAGTGAGCCATTTTTTATTTATAAAAGAGTCGGCATTATAATCTTTATCGGGGAGTGTAATGCTTTGCAATCTGCTGCGTTTTGGTATCGACAATCATAACTTCCTTTCCCTTTACAACGAGGCTGTCGATCGCATGGGCAGGGCTCCCGCATCTGTGATAATCGTCATCGGTTTTATGAAGCGGCAAACACAGACAAAGTACGGAGACGCCAAATTTTAAATGGTCGGCCAAAAGCAACACTTTTATAGCCACGCCGGCCAAAGTTTTTTTGGTCGATGAGGGTGATTGTTTTTTCAAAGCGCCATCGGAAAGAATCGCACTGGCCGTGAACGGCATAGGCGCTGCTGCCAGAATCAATGGTAATGATGCTTTTTGGTTTGCCACTCAACAACACAGCGCTTGAGATTTTCACTATCATGAGCTATAATACCATTAAATACAATAATAAAGAAAATACGGTTATTGTATAAATGCAACCGAAAAAGGAGAGACATTCAAGTCGTTTTCCTTGCATCCCCAAAGGCCCACGTCATTGAACGTGGTTTTTTAATAACCAAAGACCAATAGTGTGATAAAAGGAGAGTGGAAACATGAGTCGGGTAAACGAAGCGGCAGCGTGTTTTGATCAGGGGTTTAATTGCGCGCAAGCTGTTTTCTCCACGTATTGCGAACAGCTGGGCATGGACAAAAAAACCGGTTTGAAAACCGCGTGTGGATTCGGCGCTGGAATGGGAAGGCTGGGAGACACATGCGGCGCGGTGACGGGTGCCTATCTTCTGATTGGCCTTAAGCATGGAAAGTGCGAAAAGGACGATAATCCCGCTAAAGAAAAGACGTATGAACTTGTGCAGGAGTTTGACAGAAGATTTAAAGAGAGAAACGGTTCGACAATTTGCCGTGAGCTGGTGAAAGCCGATCTTCTCACCGGTGACCAGCAGCTGGCCGCAGCACAGGTGAAAGCGGTGTGCCCGGGGCTCGTTCGTGATGCGGGTGAAATTATTGAGGAGATGCTGTTTAGCGAATAAATCAAGTCAGCGGTCTGAACATGGCGATGCCTGGCTAACAGAGTGTCATAAAACCCTATTATCCCGGCTCCCTCTGACGACTATATTTCATGGGGGGATTGGAGGCTGTCACCGATAGGTGACTGGAATTAGAAAATGGCTTAAAAACACTCAAATCGGTCACCCTTTCCGGCACTTTGTACCCATCCCGATCCATCCCTTCAAAAACAGTCATCTTTGAGACAAGGCTATTTAGATTTCGTCAGCAGTTTGAAGCCCGGCAATACTGGGCTTTTTCAATGTTTGAGTTTAACCGGCAGACATGATATTGTAGTAATTAAAGAGTCATATTGGGGGAAATATGTATAACAATCTGTTTTCAATCGGCAGTATCACCATCCATTCCTACGGGGTGATGATTGCCATTGGGTTTGCTGTTGCGATTGTGATGAGCTATATTCGCGCGAAGGCGTATGGGCTTAAGAAAGAAGCCATCATCGATATCGCACTGCTCGCGATGATTTTCGGTTTTTTAGGCGCCAAGCTGCTGTATGTGATCGTTGAATACAAAGCGTTCTTTGCTAATCCGATGCAGGTGCTCGGTTCCGAAGGCTTTGTGGTTTACGGCGGCATTATCGGCGGCGTGACAGCTGCCATGGTGTATTGCAGCAAGAAGAAGCTTAGCTTCATGAGCTATTTCGATCTCGCCATTCCGGCCGTGGCGGCGGCGCAGGGCCTTGGGCGAATCGGCTGTTTTCTTGCGGGCTGCTGCTACGGTTGTGAAAGCCGCTTTCTCGGTGTGGTCTTTCCCGAGGGCGGCATTGCCCCTGCGGGGGTTCCGCTGCTGCCGACACAGCTGTTTTCATCGGCGGGAGATTTGCTGATTGCGCTGGTGCTGGTGCTGTATGCGAGGAAATCAAAAATTAAAGGGAACGTGGGGGCGCTGTATCTGCTTTTGTATGGTATCGGGCGCTTTGGCATCGAGTTTTTCAGAAGCGATGCGCGCGGCAGCGTCGGTACGCTGTCTACGTCGCAGCTGATATCCATCTTCTTTGTGGCCGGTGCGGTTTTGCTTTTTATTCTCAATAAAAAGCGCGGCGAACCCGCGGATATGCGTTTGACAAAAGAGCAATTGAAGGCTGATATGGAGAAACCCGAGCAAGAGCCTCAAGAAAGATAAAAGCGCCAGCCGGCTATAATAAGGATATTGATGCAACAAGCAGAAAGCTTGCGACAGAAAATGTGCAGCCACTTGACGGAAGATGAGGAAAAAAGATATGAAAAAACGTGAAATCACGAAAATTGTACGCGGTAACGCAACCACAGACGGAGCCGGGGTGAAGCTGACCCGTGTGCTTTCACACTCAGAAACGAAGGATTTCGATCCTTTTTTGATGCTGGACTTTTTTGATTCAACGGATCCGTCGGACTATACGAAGG
>JAEZNC010000116.1 GCA_023441905.1 Bacillota bacterium
CTTCAGGCCACTGCGCGCACGGATCACCGCTTCGCTGACCGCCGCGACCGCTTCGTCCTGCCCCACCACGCGTTTGTGCAGTATGTCTTCCAGATGCAGCAGCTTGTCGCGCTCCTGCTCCACCAGCCGCGATACCGGAATGCCCGTCCAGCGCGACACGATCTCGGCGATTTCCTCGTCGGTCACCTCTTCCTTCAAAAGCTCGTGGCCGCTTTTGCGGTTGCGCGTTTTCTCGTCTTCGAGCGCACGCTGCAGCCCCGGCAGCTCGCCGTATTCGAGCTTCGCGGCAAGCTCCAAGTCATAGGCGCGTTTCGCGTCCTCAATTTTCCGACGCACATCCTCAATGCTTTGCTTGAGTTCCTTCTCGCGCGTAAGTCCCACTTTTTCGAGCTCCCACTGGGCTTTGAGCTTGTCAGTCTGCTCTTTAAGCGCCCCGAGTTCCTTTTCCAATGCAGCAAGCCGCGCCTTGCTGCCCGCGTCGTCCTCTTTTTTAAGCGCCTGCCGCTCTATCTCGAGCTGCATCACGCGCCGTGATATCTCATCGAGCTCGGTCGGCATGCTGTCAATCTCGGTGCGTATCATTGCCGCCGCCTCGTCCATCAGGTCAATCGCCTTGTCGGGCAGAAACCTGTCGCTGATGTAGCGGTCGGAAAGCACCGCGCAAGCAATCAGCGCACCGTCTGTGATTCGCACACCGTGGTGAATCTCGAAGCGCTCTTTAAGCCCGCGCAATATCGATATCGTGTCCTCCACCGACGGCGCCTCCACGAGTATCGGCTGAAACCGGCGTTCGAGCGCCGCGTCCTTCTCGATGTACTGGCGGTATTCATCGAGTGTCGTCGCGCCGATACAGTGCAGCTCGCCGCGCGCGAGCATCGGCTTTAATATGTTGCCCGCGTCCATCGCGCCCTCGGCCTTGCCCGCGCCCACAATGTTATGCAACTCGTCGATGAACAATATGATACGTCCGTCGCTCTTGTTGACGTCGTTGAGCACGGCTTTCAGCCGCTCTTCAAACTCGCCGCGGTATTTTGCGCCGGCGATCAGCGCGCCCAAATCAAGCGCGAATATCGTTTTGTCCTTGAGCCCTTCGGGCACGTCGCCCGCGATGATGCGCTGCGCCAGCCCCTCTACCACCGCCGTTTTGCCGACACCCGGCTCACCGATGAGGACAGGGTTGTTCTTTGTGCGGCGCGAGAGTATGCGTATCGCGCGCCGTATCTCGCCGTCGCGCCCGATCACAGGGTCTATCTTGCCCTGCTTTGCAAGCTCCACGAGATCTCGCCCGAACCGTTTCAGCGAATCGTAGGTTTCCTCGGGGTTCTGTGAGGTGATGCGCTGGTTGCTGCGCACCTTAGAAAGCGCGGACATAAACGCATCGAGCGTGATGCCGAAGCGTTTGAAAATAGCCGTGGACGGCGTATTACGCTCTTTGAGTAGCGCGATATACAGATGCTCCACACCTGTGTATTCATCCTTGAAGCGCTTGGCTTCATCCTGCGCGTGCACAATCAGTTCGCTGAACCGCCGTGATGCGTAGACATTGGCCGATGCGCCCTGCACCTTGGGGAGCTTCGCAAGCTCCGCCTCGAGTGCCAGTGTATACTGTGCCGTGTCCAAGCCCATGTATCCGAGCAGCTTTGGGATCAGCCCATCCTGCTGTGAGGCCAGCGCAAGGTGCAGATGCTCGCCGTCAATCTGCTGTTGCCCCATTCGTATTGTGATCTCCTGCGCGGTTTGCACTGCGCCCATGGCTTTTTCCGTCAATCTGTCGAGTTCCATATGTCTTTCCTCCTCTATTTCAGATTAAAAATTCTTTATTCTTTCAATGTTTATAGCGTCAGGCGATTACCGATCGTCCCTACACGTATAACTTATTTTACTGTCCGCCGCTGGACAGATTGCACTCCCAGCATTCATTCACTCTATTTGCGAAACGCTGGCACCCTTGGCTCCCACTTAGAGGGAGCTGTCGACGCAAGGCGACTGAGGGAGTTTACGCCTTTGCCATATATTCTCGTCGTAACTTCATATTAATTTCAGATGTTCAGAGGCACTCCCTCCGGCACTTCGTGCCACCTCCCTCCAGAGTGAGGCATGGGCGATACGCAATTAAATTGCTGTCTCTATGACAGACTGAGAGAGCCGAACTTGTGCTCATACGCCTTTTGCTGTCCAATTATCTAATGCTCTTGCCAGCATTCATGCACTCTATGTGCGGTACGCTCGCACCCTTGGCTCCCTCTTAGAGGGAGCTGTCGCCATCAGGCGACTGAGGGAGTTTAACCTTTGCTCATTCTTCCCGAATAACACGTATCCATGTAGGGGCGTCCATTGGACGCCCGCCTTGTTAATATTTCCTGCGGGCGATCAATGATCGCCCCTACACTAAAAACTTACTCCGTCCCTCACAATGGAGATTAAGATGCAACATTCATGCACTTTATAAGCGAGACACTCGCACCCTTGGCTCCCTCCGTGAGGGAGCTGTCGCCATCAGGCGACTGAGGGAGTTTATCTGTAATCTTTTATTCAAACTAACGGCATCAATCCTCAGTCAGCTTTCGCTGACAGTTCCTTTCAAAAGGAGCCTTATTTGTCTTACTTGACCGTCTCTTTGAGCTTCTCATAAAGCTTCTTCTGCTCCTCCGTTAAATGCGCGGGGTTCACAATACGCACCGTCAGATACAAATCGCCGCGCGGCCCCGAGCGAAACGGATACCCCTTGCCCGCCACACGAATGCGGCTGCCCGATTTCACGCCCGCTGGGATATTAATCGCGATGCGCCCGTCCAGTGTGTCGACGGTGAGCTTGGTGCCGAGTGCCGCATCCCACGGGTATACATCCGCATTCGTGCTGAGCTCGCCGTCCTTCAACGTAAACCGCCCCGGCTTCATCCTCACCGTCATACGAAGATCGCCGTTTTTTCCGCCATTGCCTCCCGGATGTCCCTGCCCTTTGAGGCGAATCGTCTCTCCATCTTTCACACCCGCAGGTATTTTGAAGTTTATGCTGCGCGTTCCGGCTCCGGTCTGCAGCGAGATATGCTTCTCAATGCCCGCCGCGCCCTCCTCGGGTGTCAGCTCTATCTCCGCTTCAATATCCTGCCCGCTTTGCGCCCTCGGCGCGCGGGAACCGCCGCGCGTCTGGCCGAATATGTCCCCGAAATCGCCGCTCTCATACACGCGCGAGGTACGCCCGCCGCGCGCATTGCCGAACAGATCGTTCAAATCGAACGCGTCCGAAAAGAACATATTAAAGAAATCACTGTGGTCGCCAGTCCCCGCGTATTCATAGCGCACATTGCCGCTATTAAAGCCGTATTGAGACGGGTCGAAATCGGTTCCGTTGCTGAACTGCGCCTGCGAGCCGAACATATCGTATTTCTTGCGTTTTTCCGCGTCCCCAAGCACCTCATACGCCTCGCCCACATCCTTAAATTTCGCTTCGGATGCCTTGTCACCCTTGTTCACATCGGGATGATGCTGCTTGGCGAGCTTGCGGTACGCCTTTTTTATTTCGTCCTGCGACGCGCTTTTATCCACACCGAGAATCGCATAGTAATCCTTATATTGCATGCCATATCACTCCTTTCCCAAGCCGCATTCACGCGGTTGATATGACTTTGACTTTCCTTGACTTTTATAAAATGATGATACCTCATCTATTTATAAAATGCAATAGCAAAAGCCAAAATATCCCGAAAAAATTTACTCCGTTATTGTAAACAGTATTGTGTTGCGGCCAAGGCCATCTGTCATATATAATCATTATAACCAAACATTTCTGAGAGGCCCCGGATGAATGTTTATGTCTCGGTGATGACCGATGTGATTGATTATATTGAGCAGCGCATTTCCGATAAGCTCTCGCTCGCGGAACTGTCTGCGCGCGCAAACATTTCGGATTTCCATTTCAACCGCATTTTCAAAACAGTCGTCGGCATCACGCTCAAGCAATATATCCTCGCTCGCAAGCTCTCGTGTGCGGCTGCGCTGCTGGCCAACACCTCTCGCTCCGTTATCGACATCGCAATGGACTTTGGGTTTGATTATCCCGAGGTGTTCAGCCGCGCATTTAAAAGCCAGCTGGGCGTGTCGCCTGCCGCTTACCGCAACCAGCCCGGTTCCAGCGCCCTCATGCCCAAGGCGACGGTCGTTGAGCGCGACATCATCAACTACCGGGGCACGCTTGCGCTTAAAGGCGAAGTGAATTTCTTCGATCCACTGCTGCTGCGCGGCGTCTTTTCAGCCGTCAACGAAAACTCACCGAATTTTGAACAAGAGCTCAAAAACGTTAACGAAGGGTTCCTTCTCAAATCTGCGGATGCGCCGGAGTTCCTCAAGGATCGCTTTTTCACCAGCGTCACATGCAGCGGCAACGATGACGGCGGTTACAGTGTGTTCTGCGGACGCGAGCCTGCCCCGAACGCAGCCGATACGCCCTACAATACGCTGCAAGTCCCGGGCGGCTGGTACGCGGATTTTATCTACCATGGTGATATGTTCGATATCCGCGAGGTATTCATCGACGACCTTTATAAATGGATCATGGTTAAGGAAATCCAGCTCGCCGCCAACGGCATCGGCATGGTCAATATCTATCCCGGCGATTATCCTCACAATTCATGTGTCCACATGCTTGTTCCGATTCAGCAGCCATGACCGGCAAAGCGCTGCTTTTCTCAAACTCACCCCTCTTATAATACCAATCCACATGCCGTTTCATCATTTTCATTTCATCAGTAAAAGCAGTGCGCAAAATCCGCCGTCGAGGCTGCGTTTGGTATAAATCAGCGTTTGCTATGGCGGCAACCCTTACAGTCAGCAAGTTTCGTCATGCTGCCCTCCATCATTCCGGTTATGATCAATATAAAGAATTGATCAACCCAATGAAGGAGGATATTTTATGAGCACTCAAGCGATGATCACAAGACGATTACTCAAAAAAGCAGGGATCTGGAATAAACCGCTCGAAGAAATAAGGCAGACGATGGCAGGCATCAAGGGCGGCCCCCTGCCCGAAGGCATCGTTTCCTGCACCATGTCGCCCGGCGGCGTCAATTGTGAGGTGTTCCGTCGCACAGACGATGCCTCGCGCCGCACGGTGCTATATTTCCATGGCGGCGGATTTTGTCTCGGAATTTTTAACGCAAACCGCAGCTTCGTTGCGGGGCTGGCGCAGCTGCTTGAAGCCGATATTATTATGCCGGATTACCGACTCGCGCCGGAGCACCCGTATCCGGCTGCGCTTGACGATGCATGTGCCGTTTTGCAGGCTTTATCCGGCTGCAGCCGCCTGATTGTCATGGGCGATTCGTCCGGCTGCGCGCTGGCGCTGTCCGCGCTGCAAGTCTCAGGCGTTACGCCGCGCGCTCTCGTGATGATCACGCCGGTTCTCGATCTGACCGACGGCCAGGCGCGTATATCGCAGAGCGTGAAGAAAGACCCGTTCCGCCTCGAGGACCCGCTGAAACTGACCAGGCATTACACAGTCGGTCACATGCCGGCCTCGCCTTCGATATCTCCGATATACGCCGAGCTCAAAAGTTTACCGCCCACGCTGATTCACGCAGCTCAGTATGACGTGTTTTTAAGCGATGCCGTGCGTTTTAATGAAAAAGCTGCAGAGGCCGGTACAGAGTTGACGCTCAAGGTCTGGCCGAAGATGTGGCACATCTTTCATATGCAGTCACCGTTTGTACCCGAGGCCTCCCGCGCGCTGGGCGAGATTAAAGCATTCATTCAGAAATTTTAATACGTTCCAGCGTCAGTGCCTTTAACAACCCAGTTGCCTGCCGATGCCCCCCACTCCCCTTGGGTCGCCCGACGAGGAGCCTTTTTTACAAGGTTTCGGTACCTGGATAATGAAAAAGTCACTCCTGCCATGCCGCAGAGTGAAACGCGGCGCACCAGATTGATATCAATCACAGTCCTTCATCCGATCCGCTCCCAGCGGCGACGGCTGCGATAGAAAGCTTGGCAGTGATATGACTTTTGATGCAAGCAAATCTGAATACCATGTGTTATGTCTGTTTAACTGCAACAGGGTTCCAACCTGAACCCTGTTTTATTCTCCCCATTCCGGCAAAATGGAAAGGACGCTTGACATTATTGTCACAGCGTACTATGATGAACATGGAAAGCAAGCTTTCCATTTGTAAACAGAAGGATAACGCGTATGAAAAACAAACTTGAAAAGCTGCGGCGGCAGCGCGGGCTCAGACAGGAAGAGCTGGCCGACATACTTGAGGTGTCGCGGCAAACCATCGGTTCTCTCGAAAACGGGAGGTATAACCCGTCAATACTGCTTGCATTCAAAATCGCGCGCTATTTCGGCGTATCCATTGAAGAGATTTTTATCTACGAGGAGGAGTCATAATGTTTAAGAAGAGTTTCCCTTATCTCATCACTTTGATTATCGGTGCGGCGATGATCGGCGCGAGCCTGCTGATAAGAGAGGAAGCGCTCAAAGCCGTGTCCGGCGTGTTGATCGGTGTGGGCGCGGGACTTATGGGCATGAGCCTTTCGAGCCTCACCAATGCCCGCTATTTAAAAAAATACCCGACTGCAGCCAAACAGGCGGATATCGACATGAAGGATGAGCGCAATATTTTAATACGTTCCCGTGCCAAAGCCGCTGCTGCCGATATCACACGGTGGTTCATCATCGTGCTGGCGTTTATTATGATACTCATTGACGCGCCGCTCTGGGTCACGTTGTGCGTCGTCGCGGTCTATTCGCTTTATCACATATTGGCTCTTTGTTTCATGGCCCGATACCAAAAACAGATGTAGAGCCCAGAAACCTCTCTGTTATAAATTTCTCCAAATAACAGCGGGATTGCATTCGGGATTGAGCGTATATATAATAATGACAATAACAATAGGAGGTATCATTATTTGGATAAAAAGAATACAATCGGCGGCTCAATCATCGGCCTTGTCTCACTGCTTGCAACGTTTGTGTTTTTATTCATCGGCTTCACACAAGGCATCTGGAGCCCGACCTGGCTTGTGTTTTTGAGCATCCCGTTTGTCTCCATCATCGTGGATATATTCACGAAAAGAAAAGACATCGTCGCCATGGTTTCCGGTATCGTCTCGTTTTTATGCGCTGCTGTTTATCTCTACTTGGGTTTTGTATTACACCTTTGGCATCCGGGCTGGCTCATCTTCTTTGCCGTGCCCATATCGGGCATCATTGTGAAGATGTTTGTCGGCGAGGCCAAAGCCGAACAGAAAGACGACGACACACAAGTATAACAGTTCACCCAAAGCCCGTTGTTCGGGTTTTCAGTCTGTCGATAAAGTTTAAAACCTCTCACAGATGACTATCCCGAAAGGTTGGACCGGGGGATGGGTACGAAGTACCGGAAAGAGTGACTGATTAAACCGATTACAGCCATTTTCTCTCCCCCAGTCACCTATCGGTGACACCCCTCAATCCACAAAAAAGGTAGTCGTCAGAGAGGGACAGGATAATAGGGTTTTTGACACTCTGATAGCCCGTTTCATTCAAGCTTTAGTTTGCCTCTCTGCCGCAAGCGCGGAGGCAAACTAAAAAGAAGCGCTGCGGTTAACAGCGCTTCCCGTGATTCGATATCACTTTGCGGTTTGTTTACATCCCGAAATCCTGTGAAATGTACCACTTTCCGTCAACTTTTGCAAGCGGAAGTTCCGAGGAGTTCGTCTGCTCTTCTCCATTAACCGTCGCTTTCATTTCCACTGTGACAGTCGCCGTATCCCCGTCAATTTTCTCATTGGTAATGCTGTAGTTGATGGAAGATGTATCAACGCCGGATTCGCCCAATATCTGACCAAGATCAATGGCTTCATCACCCATCATATCCATCGCCGCTTTAAACACGGTTGCCACTTCAGGTTCGAAACAATCTGCCATGGCGTTGATATCACCCTTCTTAATGGAATCCATGAACTTCGTGGCTACCGCAGAAGGACCGCTGGCTGCGCCGCATGCGGCAAAGGCCAACACAACAATCAGTAAAACACATACAAGTACAACTGCTCTTTTTTTCATTATTTACGCTTCCTTTGTGTAATATTTTCTTTATAATACCTAAATTTATTAGCATTTTCAATTGCAAATTGTTATTTTTATCTTATTTTTAGAGAATATTCATTAAAAGCGGCTTAAAAGCGTTTTGTCACTTGTCATTTATATTCAATTAGTAGTGACACACTTCATCCATTCGTGATGTTTGTTTTGTAAATTCCTCTCGATTAATATGTGAATTTATTTCATAAATTAACAACATCGCGGTCCCGGCGGCTTGCCGGGGCCTCAGGCTGCTGAAAAAGTAACAAATGTCACTTCGAGCGAGCGCAAGTGATCGATTAAACAGTGGACTGAAATCCCATGTTTAAAGCGTTTTAACATGGGATGCGTTCCACTTAGTAGTCACGTCGCTTCGCTCCTCAGCATGGGTTTTTCATCAAGCTGGGTCCCGGCGGCTTGCCGGGACCTTCTTCATTTTTCACTCGGAATAATAAACGCTGCTTTAAAAAATCAAGCTTTTTTCACCGGAAGCCACACCTCCGACCGGTAATCGGGCGACCGCATATCCCCTTGCGTATACACCTCGATGTCGGGCGCGTCCGCATATTCATACCCAGACACAGGCAGCCACTCGGTGATGATACGCGTCTGCAGCTGCTGCATCGCTTTGGGCATCGGGCCTATGCACTCAAATACCGCCCAGTCACACGCGGGCACCACATAGTCGCTCATTCCCTCCGGTACCGGTTTGTTTGACACACAGGCGATGTAGTAATCGAAATCCCGGCCGTCCATGCAGGTGCAGACGCCGAGCACGCCGCACGGCTCCGCATTGCCGGTTTTGATGACCCTCTCAAGATCTCCGTTGCTTTGAACGTCTCCCCAAAACTGCGGCACCTTTTCAAAGCTTTCCTCTATGGTCAGGTTAAAATGCCGCTTCACACCCACGATGCGAAACGCCTCCTTGTGTTCAATCCTGTAGTTCATTTCCGTATCTCCTTTGATTGTGATAAGGAACTTGAGACGCGGATAGGCTTTGAGCAGAGCCCCTTTTTGCCTTGCTGCCGACGGCGGCAGCCCATGTATCATCGCGAAAGCGCGTGAGAACGCCGTGGGCGAATCGTACCCGTAAGCAAGCGCAAGATCGATCACCTTGGCCTCGCCTTGCTGCAGCCTGAGTGCCGCGCACGTCATGCGCCGCCGTCGGATATATTCCGACAACGGAACGCCCGCGATGTAAGAGAACATACGCTGAAAGTGAAACGATGAACAGCACGCGATCTTCGCCGCTTCGCCGATCTCAATATCGCCCTCCAAATTGTCTTCAATATATGTCACCGCCCGGTTCAGCCGTTCCAGCCAGTCCATTCGTCTGCTCCTTTCACATTGAGATTACCTCACAGAATGTCTATCGTCCTCGCAATCGGTGCACCAAAATGAGCGTTTTTGTTATTATACACCAAAAGTCAGCCGCACGGGATGTTGCAAACGGGCCGTAAAGAGGGTATCATAAAGCAGACCTCTATATAGGAAACCGGCGGGAGATGGCTATGAAAAAAGCGGGCGTCACTTTGGGGATTGTAGGGAGTTTTTTCGCGCTTTATTGCGCTCTGATCACTTTTAACGCCGAAGCGATTTTGAAATACCCGGGCCTTATGACAGAGCTGAGCGGCGGAGAGGGCATTGTTCAGGCCTTGATTTCGCTGAGATGGGCGTTCTCCTCAGTGCTGTTTTTAAGCCTCCTGCTCGGGCTCATCGGTGCCGCGCTGCTCTGTAAAAAAGGCGCAATATCCGGCGTTCTGCTCGTGGCTGCGGCGGTTTTAAGCGCTGTCTGCGTCTGCGGCATCGTGTCTGCCATCTGTTATGCGCTCAGCGCTATCTTTGCGTTTGTGTCGGATAAGCGATCTGCCTTGAGCGTTCAGTCTTCAGAAGATGACGGCTCTCAAGACTTTGACATGGGGATATAATTAAAAGGTTTAACCGCCGCAAACTCATTTTATCATGTCAATTCTAAAACTATGTATTTTCTGTCTGGAAAAGCATTGTCTGTATTGATATAAAATCATTAATCATATAAAATGACATCAGTGCTTTTTAGCTTATTATTCCATAATCGGAGGTCTGTATGAAAACAGCCGGAATCGTGCTGAGCATCATCGGAATCGTTATTGCCGGTATCTTTGCGCTGATTTATTTCAGCACCGCCCTGGCAATGGCCTCACCGGATTTTCTGCCGCAAGCAGTCGAATCAGATTTATTTGATTTAAGCGCAATACTCACACCGATTATTTGGGTGCTGGCGCTGCTGCTGGGAACCTGCGTCGTTCTTGGCATCATCGGAGCGGTAAAGATGAATGGACACAGGCTGACGGCGGGCATCCTGCATATGATCGCAGCCGTGCTCTGCGCCGTGACCGTATACGGCTTTCCTGCAGCCGTTTGCTTCCTGCTCTCCGGGATATTCGCTTTTGTGACTGATAAGCGCGCCTCGCTTGACCCTGCCCCCGTCAAGTTTAACTATCTAGACGATGACGACGAGTCAGAAGAGTTTGACATGGGTATGTGATCGTTTTTATTTACTACATTCATTTAACACCATCGGAATGACAGCAAATCAAGTGATTTGAGTCATCTCATTCATCGTTATCACCGTCAGCTTATCGGCGGCCGCTACGGTGCGCCCGCTTAACCAAAGGAATAGTCACACTGACCGGCTTTTCGCATGGCCGGTTTTTTATTTCCACATTCCTCTATTTATTATTGACAAACAATAATTTCATGCATATAATTATCGCGAGACAATAATTAATGAAGTGGGTGCTTTATGAAAAACAAAACTCTGATAGGACTCTTCAGCCTCGAAGCCATCGTTTGCGCCATTCTCGCGCTGACTCTTTCCTCACCGGACGGCGGCGGCTATCTGGTGCTCGCGCAATTTCCTTATGCGCAAATCGGCCAGCTGCTGCGCGTCCTGTCGCTTTCGGGTGCATTCGGAAACGTCGTCGCGTTTGTGCTGTACATCGGCCTGTGTGCGCTGCCCCTGCTGTTTATTGCGCTCCATGCCAAAAAACACACGGTCAAAGCGGAAGACGGCCTGCTTCTCGTTATAAGCGGCTTCGCGTTTTACATGCTTTATATGATGATCAACCCCGGCCCCTTAAGCCGAATCCCGAGCTTTATCAACATTGAAGTGGGCAAGGCGGCCCTCGGCGGCGCATGCCATTCCCTGCTGATCGGCTATTTTTTAATCAAGCTGCTGCGCAAAGCAGACAGCAGCCGCACGGATGCGCTGCTGAAAGTACTGCGTCTGCTGCTTGCTCTCACCTGCGTCGTCATCGTATTCGCCGTCAGCTACATCGGTATCAGCGATGTCAAAGCGAAATTCGCTGCGATACAGAGCGGCAATACCGACCCCGCGGTGTCGCTCGGTTTCACATACGTATTTGTGGTGCTGCGCTTTGTGCTCACACAGCTGCCTGCTGTGCTGGAGATCGGGATATTTCTGCTGGCCATACGTCTTTGCGGCCATCTTCGTGCCGACCGCTACGGCGAGGACGCCGTCAGCGCAGCCAAAAGGCTCGCTTCATTCAGCAAAAATGCGGTGATTGCGGTATTGCTGACCACGCTCACGCTCAATCTGGCGCAGATCATATTCGCGGGGTCGCTTGTCTCGGTTGATTTTCTGACGACACTGCCGGTGGATTCGCTGATTGTGGCATTTGCGGCGCTGCTGCTGGCACGCTTTTTCACCGCCAGCCGTGAGCTCGCGCAGGATAATCAGCTGTTTATCTGACGGGGTGCGCTATGGCCATTCGAATTCATCTCGATGAAATACTGCGCACACGCGGCATCACGGCCAAGGAGCTTTGCGCGCTTGTGAATATCACGGAGGCGAACCTTTCGATATTGCGCAGCGGCAAGGCCAAGGGTGTGCGCTTCGGCACGGTCAATAAAATCTGCTATTACCTCAATTGCGATGTGGGCGACATATTGAAATTCGACGGTCACTTGGAGGATGATGACAATGAATAGAAAGTTACTGATTATATTTGCAATACTGATGGCGATTATGCCGTTGCTGGGCGGCTGCCAGCTTGCCAAAGTAGATGAGGGGACCGAACAAAACCCGGATGTTTTGTGCGGCGTTTTTGTCACGCTGGAACCGATTGAGCCAGCTCCTTTAGATACGGTGATTGAACTGCCTGCCGATTGGAACGGCAATATCAACGATGTGCTGTTCAACGAGGAAGATTCGCGCATTTACGCGACACGCCACGAAAGAGAAGACGGCAGCGCCGATTATACTTTCGAAGGCGTTGAGGGCTTTCGTATGTTCAGCATTACCGAAAAGAATCCCAACGGCAGCGAGAAGTATCAGGCGACCATAGGCGACCGTCAATGGCTTGATGTATCGAGCAGTTACAACTCGACCGACAACGGAAGCGACATCAAACTGACCGGCACATTGTGCTTTGATGTGCACTACCCCTGCCGGGTTTACACCAATCCCGTCTACCAGACGGCAGACGGACGCGTGTATTGCACATACGGGCAAGCCTATTTTTTGGAAGATCCAGAGAAGCAGCCCGGGGAATGGGGCAGCACCTCCATTTCTTCCACCGTCACCGAAACGGTGAACGGCAAAGCAACAAGCCGCAGCTTGGAAGCGATGGTCAAACTGACGGGCGCGAACACAAACAAACAAATCATGCTCAAGCAAATGGACAGTGAAGACAAAGTTATTGACCAGACGGTGATAACACCCGATGACATTCCCGAATCCGTCCGCGTGCTGTCGGAAACCGCGTATATGATACTCGAAGAACGTGGTGTGGATACCCATGGTAAAAACGTGATCAGCAGATCATTGATTAAGACAGATGAAGAATTTTTCGGCGCGCCTTTCACGGAAGAAAACGGCATCATCGAATCGCATACGGTCACGCTGGTGCATTGATGGTTCTGGCAACGAAACAAGTTGCTCTTAGCTATCGCCATAAGGGCGACTGATGTGGTGTCATCCAACGCTTCGCATCACGGTCACTTTAGATAAGTCATCAATACTTTCGAACTTATATCAAGCCAGAGAATACGCCGCGAGGTGAAATCCCATGTTTTTTAAGTATATAACATGGGATTTTTAGATTCGCTATCGCTCACTCAAAATGACATGGCCGACAGAAGGCAACATGTGAGGTGTTTCCTTGATTATAGTCCGTCATCCTGAAGAAGCGAAGCGACTGAAGGATCTGAATGTTTTCAGCCTGTCAGGCCCCCCCGATAAGCGCCGTTTTCCTGACACCTCATCCGGCGCTTCGCGCCACCTTCTCCTCGAGGAGAAGGCTTTTTGAACCCGACGTGTTAACAGACGAAAAACGGCGCAGTGACTGCCACCGCGCCGCTTTTCATTTGTTAATTCAATCAGTATGTTAATCCGTATCCCAGCTCAAATTGCAGCTGTGCGCCATTCTTGCCGATATCCTCCTCCGATTCGTACCACGGCATCGGCAGCTTGCCCGTAAACTTGGCTGCGCCCACGAGCGGCGATATAATCCCGCCGCCCTCGGTGCCGGGCAGATAGCTCATCACCGCCGCGTCCCATTCGCCGATATAGTCGTCAATCAGCACATTGCGCCCCGCCACGATCACCGTCACAATCGGCTTGCCGAGCGCCTTCGCCTTCTCAATCGCGGCTTTGTTGCCGTCCAGTCCCAAATCACCCGTGATCGAAAGGTTCTGCGCGTCGCCCTCATATTCCGCGTACGGCTTTTCTCCAATTGCAAGCAGCACCACATCCGCGTCTTGCGCCTGGTTCTCGTCCGTGATGACGGTCAAATCGTATTCGCCCGCATAGTCCTGCAATCCCTGCAGAATCGTGGTGCCGGGCGTCAGTTCCTTGTCCGGCATGCCCTGCCAGCTCAGCGTCCAGCCGCCGCATTGAATGCCGATGCTGTCGGCTGCCGGGCCCGTCACATAAATCTTTTGGCCTTTTTTAAGCGGCAGTACGCCGTTCTCGTTTTTCAGTAGCACCTGCGATTCTTCCACAAGCTTTTTTGCGAGCGCGCGCCCGTCCGCGCTGCCGA
>JAEZNC010000168.1 GCA_023441905.1 Bacillota bacterium
CGTCTGAGCAGGAATTCTATCGGGAAAAGGGTTTTGAGAACGAGCCCAAGAGATGTCCTCAGTGCCGCCAGAGCAGAAAGCATCAGAAGAGAACGAATGATCGTCCCATGTATGATGCGGTTTGCGCCGAATGCGGTACCACCACAAAGGTTCCGTTCCAGCCCACGGGCGAGAGACCTGTATATTGCAGCGATTGCTTCAGAGCAAGAAGAGATCGTTACTAAGGTTTATCAGCACAAATGCGCTGTGTCCAAAGCGGACACGGCGCTTTTTGTATGCAGGCATATTGAATGTGCGTCGATATTTTGTCATTCATACATGCTTAGACAAGAGTATTATGGGCTGCGTATTCGTTATTCGCGGTCGTTTATTTGTGTTTGACGCACCCTATATGGCGGTGGTACAATACCTAGAATAACGCAGAGCACGGAGGGTATATCAATGAGGAGTACATTATATTGCGAAATTCTCGATATGCTGGAGCAGGATGCCAGGGTCAGCATAGAAGATATGGCCTTGATGACGGGCGCATCGGCGGAGCAGATTAAGGAAGCCATTTCGAATCTGGAACAGGAAAAGATCATCGTCAAATACACGGCGATTGTCAATAGAGAAAAAGTGGCTTCGGAGGAAGCCGAGGCACTGATTGAGGTAAAGGTTGTTCCCAAGCGCGGGCTTGGCTATGATGATCTCGCAGAGCGCATATACGGCTTTACCGAGGTCAAGTCTGTTTACTTAATGTCAGGCACATACGATCTGTCGGTTGTGGTGCGGGCAGACAGCATGAAACAGATTTCTCAGTTTGTGTTTGAAAAGCTGGCCGTACTCGAAGGCGTTTCGAGCACGGTGACGCATTTCATCATGAGGAAATACAAGGAGCAGGGTGTTATTCTAACCGCGAAAGAGAGTGAAGAAAGGCTGGTGATCTCGCCGTGACCATGGATAATAAAATATCGACGGTCGTCAGAGACATACCGCCATCCGGCATTCGTAAGTTCTTTGACATCGCGAGCGAAATGAAAGACTGTATTTCTCTCGGTGTGGGTGAGCCCGATTTTGATACGCCTTGGAATATCCGGGAAAGCGCGATTTACGCGCTTGAAGCCGGACGGACCCATTACACCTCTAACCATGGCAACACAGAGCTGCGCAAGGCGATACGTGATTATTTTGAAATGCGATTCGGACTGTGCTATGAGATAGGCCAGATCGTCGCTACGGTGGGCGCAAGCGAAGGCCTCGACCTCGCTTTTCGTGCGCTTTTGAATCCCGGAGACGAAGTGATCGTACCGGCTCCGTCTTATGTGGCTTATATGCCCGGTGTGACGCTCGCAGGCGGCAAGCCTGTGCCCATGATATTAACGGAAGCGGATCAATTCCGTATTACGCCCGAGAGCCTGCGTGCCGCGATCACGCCTAAGTCGAAAGCTGTGATTGTGGCGTTCCCGAACAACCCGACAGGCGCGATCATGACCAAAGAGGATTATGAACAAATTGCGGATATCATCATTGAGAACGATCTGATTGTGATTGCGGACGAGGTATACGCGGAGCTGACATATGACAAACAGCATTTTTCCATCGCTCAGCTGCCGGGAATGCAGGAGCGTACCATTGTCATCAGCGGTTTTTCTAAAACGTTTGCAATGACCGGCTTTCGCCTTGGTTATGCGGCGGGGCCACAGCCGCTTATTGACGCGATGGTGAAGATTCATCAGTATTCCATGCTGTGTGCGTCGGCCATGAGCCAAGATGCCGGGGCTGAGGCGATGCGCTATGAATGCAGCCATGGATTTGTGCAGGTGAAGCAGATGGTCGGCGAATACAACCGCCGCAGACGGCTGATGTATACGTCGTTCAATGAGATGGGCTTAAAATGCTTCGAACCGCTCGGCGCGTTTTATATTTTCCCCAACATCAGTTCAACGGGGCTCAAATCCGATGAGTTTTGCAAGCGATTGTTGTTTGAGAAAAAGGTCGCATGTGTACCGGGCACGGCTTTTGGAGATTCAATGGATAATTTTATACGCTGTTCCTATGCGACATCGTTTGATAACCTTAAAGAGGCGCTTAGCCGCATTAAAAGCTTTGTGGAGAGCCTTAAATAGGCCCGCCAACATTTCGGAAAGAAAAAACAAAAGAGTTCGCAGGGTTTCTGTCACGGGAAGGTGGCCGAAACCCTGTTTTCAACTTATGGGATAACATTGTGTTATGAAAGTTTGGCTGACTGCATATCGCATATCGGCGTGAGACAGTATGATAGCAAATCAAAAGTAAAGACAAGAGTCAGTGAATATGAATTCGGTTTTCTAAAATAATTCGTCAATTTGAACAAATTTGAAAGGAAACGAGTGAAATTCCATAGCAATAGACTTTGACTAACCTTGACCAAAGCGTTATAATACAAACATCACAAACGAAAACAACGACGAGGAGGAATGGATCATGACATTTTCACCATATCAAGGCCAATTGATGAGCGGGCGGCTTTGGAAAGATTTTTTTGACGGAGCGACGGCTCTCAGAGCCAATATCAAGAACACACCGAATGCTTACGTTGTTGAGGCGGAGCTGCCGGGCGTGAAAAAAGAACATATTACGCTGATCTGCGAGCAGGGTGTGCTGACGATTACCGCAAAGGCAGACGAAGCGAAGGATACCGAGAACGAACGTTATATCCGCAAGGAGCGGATAGAGGGAGAACTGATCAGGCGGTTTGCTCTGAGTGAAATTGAGGAAGAGAACATAAGCGCCAAGCTCGAAAACGGTGTGCTCTTTGTCACGCTGCCCAAGCAAAAGGCAAAAGAGAAGCATATTGAGATTGAATAACAAATGATAAATGAGTCGCAAAATCGCGGCTCATTTTCGTTTAAAGCTTAGGATGTGCTCAGCACAAACACGGGAAAACGGAAAATTAGCACCCAATCATCTTTCATGGATTTCTGTCCACTGCGTCGTCGATTGCTGATGCATCACCAGAAATCATCATGCAATATGGCAAAAAAATAAATAAAGATAGGATGGCGGTCATTCCTTTCCACTGTCGTATTGGACGAGTGCAGCGAAGTGACGGCATTGGTGGAATAGAATCTGTCTCAACAGACCCAAGTCAACTGCCATAGGTCGTCGCTTCACTCCTTAAAGGATCGGATGAGTTGCTTTAAAAATGACACTGATTAATTTTGTAAGATGCCTGAACTGCGAGTTTGCAGCTTTTTTTATTCCGAAAATATAAAAAGGAGATGAAATGCAGATACTAAATAAAATTTAACAGGAGGCACATCAATATGAACAAACTCTTATATATCAGCGCCAATCCAAAGCCCGAGAATCTCTCGTCAAGCAAAACCGTGGCGAGGAAACTCGTGAACCGCATACGCGAAGAATACCGGGAGATCGATTTTGAGGAAGTCGATTTATATGCCGATCACATTCCGCAGCTGAAACACAGCTATTTTGCGGGCAGAAGCGCAATTATCAATGAGAACGAGCGGAAGAAGCTGTCCGAAGAAGACCAAAAGGAAGTAGGAAGAATCGTTGCGCTGTGCGACCAGTTTTGCAGCGCCGACGTGTATGTGCTCGCGGCCCCCATGTGGAGCCTGTCATACCCCGCACCCGTTAAGGAATACATTGACTGCGTGGTACAGGCGGGCAAGACGATAGAATTTGATGAAAACGATAAGCCCCATGGGCTGCTTGGCAATGAAGCGAGGCTGTTCATCTATGTGCAGTCTTCAGGCGCGCATATTCCGTGGATCATACGTCCGGCGCTCAATAAGGGTCTCAATTATGTGCACGATGTGATGAGATTTATCGGTATCAGCCGGTTTGAGGAACTGCTTGTGGACGGAACGGGGACGACGGAGACCGAGCGTGAAGAGGCTATAGAGCGCGCTACTAAGAAAATAGACGACATCATATTGACGGATTGACATAATTAATAAATTTTCCGCATCTCCTTATTTGCTGTTAAGATTTGTATTAAAAAGCCGATAGAGATTATGGAGGTATCTCAATCTAAGGAGTTTATTGGCAAGGAGGCCGAAAATGAAAATTGATAATTACAGCGTGGTGCAAAGCAGTTCGCATACCCTTGTGAAAGAGGAGAGCGAGACGGAGACATTAAACGCGTGGATCGGGGATCGGAACATCAGTGATGACCCTGCTTTTGTCGTTGACCTCAATGCGAAAGCCTTTCAATTTAACACGGAAAAGACATATCTGAACAACGATACGGATTCAATCAGTCAGCAGTCTTTTGACGCACGCATCAATCTTCTTGAATCGCTTGTGTATGCACTGACGGGTAAACGCATCAAATTCAAGAATCCGGCTGAAGCGTTGTCCCACTATCAGAATAAGAACATCAACATCACTGTGACGGGCAACGGCGCTGCCCAGGCCGACTGGGGCATTGCGTATGATTACCGGAAAGTCAAATCTGAAAAAGAAAGCGTCAATTTTAATTCCAATGGTGTCGTAAAAACGGCCGACGGCCGAACGTTTGCGTTTGACTTGAAATTTGCGATGTCGCGCGAGTATTACGAAGAGTCAGGCATCAGCCTGCGTCTCGGCAACGCCAAGGTCGATCCGCTCGTTGTTGTGATGAACGGCGGCGCTCCGACGCTCAGCGCCACCAAACAGGCATTTGATTTGGATGCGGACGGCAAAACCGAAAACATATCGTTCGCGACGGGCGGCAGCGGCTTTCTTGCGTTTGATAAGAACGGCGACGGCATTATCAACGACGGCAGCGAGCTTTTCGGGCCGTCGAGCGGCAATGGTTTTTCGGAGCTGCGCGCCTTTGACAACGACAAAAACGGCTGGATCGACGAATCGGACGAAATCTACGGGAAGCTCTCGGTGTTGACGATGGCGCAGGACGGACAAAGAACGCTGTTCAAGCTCGGAGACGTGGGTATCGGCGCAATCTATTTAAACGATGTGAGCACACAGTTTGAGATGAAGGATATGACGAATGAGTACGGCGAGATGAAGAGCAGCTCGATAATCTTAAATGAAAACGGCTCGGTGGGGACCATCCATCATATCGATCTTTCCATATAGGCAACACAGCATCACTTTATATACGGTCTGTCAGGCCTCCAACGGCGGAGGCCTTATTTCTTTTGCCTTGAGTGAGAAAAGCATATATAATCGATGACAGAGACAATTCACAAAAGTTTATAGGAGGCTTGGCTTGGCTAAGGATAAAACGGCGTTTGTCTGCAGCGCATGCGGCTATGAATACGCGAAATGGCTGGGACAGTGCCCATCATGCAAGGAATGGAACACATTCGAGGAAATGGCCGTTTCCGCACCGGTGAAGGGTGTTTCCGTTGTGCCGCTCGGCGAACAGGCGATGCGGCTCAAAGATGTATCCATGGAGGATACCGCGAGATGGTCCACCGGCTACGGCGAGCTGGATCGGGTGCTCGGCGCGGGCGTGGTGGAAGGCTCGGTGGTGCTCGCGGGCGGTGAACCTGGCATCGGCAAGTCAACGCTGTTTTTACAGGTGGCTGATTCGCTCGCACGGTCGGGCAAACGCGTGCTTTATATCTCGGGTGAGGAGTCGCTGCGGCAGATTCGGCTGCGTGCGACAAGGCTGGGAATAGAGAGCGAAATGAAGCTGCTGGCTGAAACGGAGGTCAACAGCTGTATTACGCGTATCCGTGAAAACGCGCCCGACTTTGTGGTGGTGGATTCCATTCAGACGCTGTATTCATCGCGCCTCGGGCCTGCGGCAGGCAGCCTGAGCCAGATTAAGGAGTGTGCGGCGCTGCTGACACGCGAAGCCAAGACAAGCGGCACGGCGATATTCATCATCGGGCATGTGACGAAAGAGGGGGCGATTGCGGGGCCGCGCGTGGTGGAGCACATGGTGGATACCGTGCTCTATTTCGAAGGCGAGAGACAGGGAACGTTTCGTATCCTGCGCGCCGTGAAAAACCGCTTTGGGTCTACCAATGAAATCGGCGTGTTTGATATGCGCGATGACGGCATGCATGAGGTGGAAAATCCCTCCGGCTTGCTGCTCGGCGAGCGCGCAAAGGACGCGTCTGGCTCGTGCGTGTATCCCGCGATTGAGGGGACGAGGCCGGTGCTGCTCGAGATACAGGCGCTGGTGAGTCTCACATCGTTTCAGATGCCGCGCCGCATGGCGGCCGGGCTGGACTTCGGGCGCATGGCGCTGATGGTTGCCGTGCTTGAAAAGCGCATGGGTTTAAAGCTGTATAATCAGGACGTTTATCTGAACGTGGCGGGCGGCATGAAGCTCAATCAGCCCGCGGCAGATCTTGCGATGGCAGCGAGTATCGTCTCAAGCTTCCGCGATGCGCCGATCAGCGACGCGGTGGCGATGGGCGAGGTGGGCCTTACCGGCGAAGTGCGCGCCGTGGGGCAAATTGAAAAGCGGCTGATTGAGAGCAGCAAGATGGGGTTTAAAAAGGCCGTGATTCCCAAGTCGAATCTTGCCGGCCTTAAGGTGCCCTCCGGCATCGAGGTATTTGGTGTCCGGCATGTGTTCGATGCGCTTGAGATACTCATATAATCCAGACGGTCACATAAACTGTACCGTATGAACGGGAAAGCACATCAACACTTAAAAAACTGGAGCATTGTCGGCGTATTCGTCATCTTCATATTGGCAGGTCTCTGGCATTTTCTATATACATGGCTGCCGGGACCATTGACAGCGGTGCTGAGCCCCGTCAACGAAAGCCCGTGGGAACATACAAAGCTGTTTTTTATGCCGATGCTCATTTACTTTGTTATCGGTCAGCTGACCGTGGGCAAAGAGTACCCGAACTTCATGCTTGCCCATACCGCCGTGCTGCCGCTGATGCCGCTGATGATGCTCGGCATCTATACGCTGTTTCGGGCGATCGGCATAAAGTCGCTTATCATTGATCTTGTCAATACACTGCTTGTCATCGCGTTCGGCATGACCCTATCCTACAAGCTTACCTTGACGGTGAAGCCAATGACGGGCCTGAAATACCGCGCGGCTTCACTGGTTATATTGTTAGGGCTTTTCATTGTATTTACGGTTTTCACCTATTTTCCGCCTCACATCCCCATATTTCTGGATTCCAATACGTTTCGCTACGGCATTCCTCTAGAGTAAACGCTGATTAATTCGAAACGCTGTCTTGACGGCTGCTTCCGCGTTCTGCTGTGTCGCTGAAATCTCAAAATAGCGCTGCTATTCCTCGATTTCGCTCCGTGCAGAGCACGAAATCCGCTCGTCAATCCATCATTCCTCATTTAATCATTGTTTACTTAAGTAAATCCTTGTTCAACTGTCAGCAATGTGAATAATCTGTTAAGCATGCTTAAATACACTGTTTACAAACATTATTCCTTGGTAGAATAGCTGAAAGATACTTTATTTCGGAAAATAAAAGATTGATGATAAATGTGGCGGACAGGCGCGATGAGCAAGAAAAAGAAATCGAAGAAAAGAATCGTGATTCTCGTTATTGTCCTTGTGGTTGTGGTGCTCGGGGTGATTGGGTACTTAAATTTACGCGCCAGACAAGCGGAATTGGCCAAGACCACGTATGATATCGTGGACGTGACCAGAGGCACGATTGAGGTGAAGGTAAAGGGCGCGGGTACCGTTGAACCGCTCAGCGACGAGACTGTTTATGCAAGCGCCGCGGGTCAGGTGGCGGATGTGCTTTTGGAAAACGGAGATACGGTGAGTGCAGGCGATCTGATTGCGGTGCTTGAGAGCGATTCACTCGAATCCGAAAAGAGCAGCCTGGAAAAGCAGATTGACGACGTGGATATGTCGATACTCACGGCGCGGTCCACATCGGGCAGCAAGAATGTGATATCGCCGGTGGAGGGCGTTGTGAAGACTGTCTATGCCAAGGAAGGCGATACAGTGGACGCGGTGGTGGAGCGTGACGGTGCATTGGCCGTCATCTGCCCGGACGACCTGATGAAGACACAGGTTCCGTTTAAAAACGCGCCGGGCCCCGGCGATGCGGTGACGGTCACAATCGGCACGGCCAGCGTCAATGGTGTGGTCGTAAGCGTATCGGGCGGCAAAGCGACCGTGCAGTTTGAAGACGACGGCTTTGCAGTGGGTGACGGAGCGGTGGTGACGGATGCGGCCGGAACTGAAATTGGCAGCGGCACCGTGGCTGTGGCGAACCCCGTGTATGTATCCGCAAAGGGCGGCACGGTGGATGACGTGCGCGTGGCGGCGGGCGACGACGTGTCGCGCGGCGGTAAGCTGATGACGCTGGAGGGAGAGATTCTTTCAAGTTCGCTTTATACGCTGCTGGAGCAGCGTGAGAGCCTTCAGGATGATCTTGACGATGTGATGGCCGATATCGACAATTTAAGCGTGCGTGCGGGCTCAGACGGCGTGATCACGGGGCTGTCGTTGAAGAAAGGCCAGAACGTTCAGCAGGGCGCGGCGCTGTTCACGGTGCAAAACGACAGTGCGGTGAAGATTGATGTGGAGATTGACGAGCTGGACATTGCGTCGATTGAAGCGGGGGACGAAGCGACGGTGACTTTTGACGCGCTGCCCGAAAAAACATATACGGCAAATATCGCAAAGATCAACCCGGTTGGCACGGCGCAGAACAACGTGACCAAATATACCGTGACGCTGACGCTCGAGAACGCGCAGGACGTGATGCTTGGCATGAGCGCGGATGTGCAGATTGTATCCGAGCGCGCGCAGGATGTGCTGCAGATTCCCGTGGAAGCGATACAGACAATCAACGGCGAAAAATTCGTGGTGTTCGAAGGCGATATCAACAAGAATCTCGACTACACACCGGCCACTCATAAGGTGGTCACGGGCATTACCGACGGTGTTAACATCGAAGTGAAGCAAGGCTTGAGTGAAGGAGATCGTGTGGCAGTGCCGCAGGTGAAGGAAGCAAGCTTGCAGGAACGTATGTGGAGCGGCAGCATGGACCGTGGCATGACCGGCGGCAATGGCGGCAGCGGCGCCGGAACCATGCCTGCCCCGCCGGCGGAATAAAGAGGCGGATATGATTGAACTGCGCAATGTGAAAAAAACATACCAGATGGGCGAGGCGGAGGTGCACGCGCTCGACGATGTATCGCTGAAGATTCACGACGGGGAGTTTGTGGCGGTGATCGGGCCTTCGGGCAGCGGCAAATCGACGCTGATGAACATCATCGGCTGCCTCGATCTGGCGGACGAGGGTGAGTACTGGCTGAACGGCCAGCTCATCGACGAATATACCGAGCGGCAGCTCGGAGAAATCAGGAACAAGGAAATCGGGTTTATCTTTCAGCAGTTTAACCTTTTAAGCAAGCTCACGGCATATGAAAACGTCGAGCTGCCGCTGATCTATCAGGGGCTGCCCATGTCCGAACGCAAAAAGCGCGTGACGGACTCGCTCGCGAAGGTGGGGCTTGCGGACAGAATGTCGCACAAGCCGACAGAGCTTTCGGGCGGCCAGCAGCAGCGCGTGGCCATTGCGCGGGCACTCTCCACGCACCCGACGCTGATACTCGCGGACGAACCGACGGGCAATCTCGATTCGCAGTCGGGGCGCGAGATTATGGGCATGCTGATGAATTTGCACCGCGAGGGGCGCGGTATCCTGCTGATCACGCACGACACTGATGTTGCAAAGTTAGCCAGCCGCAGGCTGCATATACGCGACGGACGCGTGGTGGAAGATGAGAGCGGAGGTGAGGCTGTATGAAGTTCTCTCAGGCGCTGAAAATGGCGTTTGTGGCGCTGAAGGGCAATAAGATGCGCTCGTTCCTCACGATGCTCGGCATTATCATCGGCGTGATTGCGGTGACGCTGCTGATATCCGTGGTACAGGGTGCAACGGGCGAGATCACCGGGCAGATAGAGAGCCTCGGCTCCAATCTGCTGCAGGTTTCGATGACAGGCCAGGAACCCACCTATTTAACGATGGCTGATTTAAACAGGCTCAAAGAAGATCCGTCCATATATGGCGTGACGGGTATTGTCTCACGCACGGTGAATGTGACGGCGGGCGTGGAGGATGGCGACTATAAGGTGGAGGGCGTGACGGGCAGCTATCAGCAGATCACGGGGCAGAACATCGCGTACGGGCGCTTTATTTGCGACATCGATGTGGAAGCGCACAGCTATAACGCCGTGGTGGGCACGGATGTGGCAGATGAGCTGTTCGGCACGAAAGACTGCATCGGCAACACGCTGGAGATTCAAGGGTTCGATTTCACGGTGGTGGGGCTGCTCGAGCCCTCCGATACGATGCTCGCAAACAAGGACACGACGATCATTATCCCGCTGACCACGGCACAGCGGCTGTTTGCCAACAAGGAGTTTGACACGCTGTACGTGTCCGCGATGTCGCCCGATACGGTGGATGCGGCGGAAGACGCGACGGATGATTTTTTGACGCGCGAGCTTGGGAACGACGACTACATGATCATCAACCAGAGCGCGATCATCGATGTGATGAACGATGTGATGAGCGTCATGACGATTCTGCTTTCGGGTATCGCGGCGATATCGCTGCTGGTCGGCGGCATCGGCATTATGAACATCATGCTCGTGTCGGTTACGGAGCGTACGCGTGAGATCGGTATCAGAAAAGCCATCGGTGCGCAGCGTACGGATATCCTTTCGCAGTTCCTGATTGAGGCGGTGGTGCTGTCTGTCTCGGGCGGCATTATCGGCATCGGCCTCAGTTATATCGGTTTGCAGGTGATCGGCACGGCAATGGAGATTTCGATGAGCATGTCGGCGGGCACCATCGCGCTGGCGCTCGGCTTCTCGGCATTTGTGGGTGTGGTGTTCGGCATCTATCCCGCGAACAAGGCGGCAACATTAAAGCCGATTGAAGCGCTGCGATACGAATAGAATTGTGAGATTAGGCTCCTTTGGAAAGGAGCTGTCAGCAAAGCTGACTGAGGATTGATCATAAAAGCAATTGGTTTTGATATTTCAGCGATTCATACCGCAATCCTCCGTCACACTGTGTGTGCCACCTCCTTTCAAAAGGAGGCTAAGGACACAGGATAAGAAGCAAATAGAACATATGAACCATACCGCTTTGCGGTATGGTTTGTTTTTTCGTTGACAATCTAACAACTGTTAGATATAATCTATCTAACGACTGTTAGAGAGTGTGAAAACAATGGCTGAAGATACCACAAAACAAAAAATACTGCATGTCGCGCTGGAGCTGTTTGCAAAAGACGGGTACGCGGCGGTATCAATCCGGGATATCTGCGGGCAGGTGGGCATTAAAGAAAGCACGGTTTACTACCATTTTGAAAACAAGCGTGCGATATTCGAGGCGCTTTCGCAGAGGTTTCAGGCGATCGCAACGGACATGATGCGCCGTCTCGATGAGGCGATGGCTGATGTGAACGGAGCAGACCCAAGCCTGTTTTCCACAGTGTCTGATGCCTTTTTTGAAAATTATCTGATGGACGGTTTCTGCAACCGGTTTATCCGCCTGATGTCTCTCGAACAGATGACCAGTGAAGACGTTCAACAGCTGTATAATAAATGGATGTTTGATGAACCGCTGCGTTTTCAGAGCCGAATATTCGCGAAACTGACGGATGCCGGAATCATCGCAGCGTCGGACAGCGAATACCTCGCGGTCAAGTATTATTCGCCGATTTTTCTTTTCACACAGCGCTATCTGTTAAGCGGGCCGTTAACGAAGGAAAAGAAAAGAGCGTTTCGCTCCGAAGTCGACCGGCATGTATCACAATTTTTTATGGAATGCGGGGTAAGGTAGCATGGCAAACATGATTATCACAGGCGCGAATCAGGGGATAGGGTATTACATGGTGGAGAAGCTGCTGGAGGACGGGCATTCGGCGGCTGTGCTCGATATTGACATAGCGAATCTGGAGCCGCTGAGGGAAACGTACGGGCAAAGGCTGCTGCCGCTTGTCTGTGATGTGCGAGATACCCAAAGCATCGAGAAAAGCGTCGCAGAGGCTGTGAAGGCCTTTCAGGCGATCGACATCGCGGTGCACAACGCGTGTGTGTGCACATTTAAAGCTGCGGCAGAAACGGATGAAGACGTTTACCATGATGTGTTCAGCGTCAATTTTTTCGGCGCGCTGAGACTCGCGAAGGCTGTTATACCGTACATGCAGCAGCAGAAGCACGGTAAAGTGATATTCACGAGCTCCGGTGTGGGCGTGACGGGCTTTGCCAATATCAGCCCCTATGCGTCGAGCAAGGGCGCGCTTGAGAGCCTTGCGAAGTGCCTTGGTATTGAGTATGGCAAAGACAGTATCACGTTTCATCTGATTCATCCGCCGCTTACGCGCACGGCCTCGGCAGCGCCGCTGCCGGTTCCTAAGGAGTTCAAGGCCGACCCGAGAAAAGTGGGCAGAGGGCTCGCGAAGCATATCGGTTCTAAGCGGTTTATCATCTGCCACAGCTTCATGCAGAAGGTGCAGACGATGGGGTGCTATCTTTTTCCGGTGAAGATGGGATGGCTCATGAGCAAGATGACGGCCGGTTACGCGGCGGAGCAGGAGACAAAAATCAGCTCCAATTAAGGGGCGATGCCTTAGAATCCCATATTTAGATTCGGAACGGTCAAGACCGTTCCCTACAAGAGTTCAAACAATATTGAGCCTGTATCGCTGAGTTCTTAGTATGATATACTATCTGATTCCTTCCTTACCCCCTGCCGTGCTGCGGCAGAGGTTTTTACGTGTGAAAAGGGAGATATTCCTCCGGAAAGATCAGAATCCCGGTGATGATTAAATTACAAAAAATTGTTATAATCTGTGCAGGACGGCCATTGACTCTGACACCGTGTCGCCGTTTATACTCCATTCTTGTAAGGAGTGAGAATATGCAAGGGATGACCATCAGCGAGGTTTCAAAAAGATACCGCGTTTCCACACGCATGCTGCGCTATTACGAGCAGTTCGGATTGATCGAGAGCTACCGCCGCGAGAACTATGCTTACCGTATGTACGACGAAGCGACGCTTTTGCGCCTCCGGCAGATCGTGATACTGCGCAAGCTGAGGATACCGCTCAAACAGATCAGGGTGATACTGCAAAGCCCGGAGGCTGTGACGGCGGTGGAGGTTTTCCGGCGGAATCTGGCTGAAATCGATGAACAGATCACCGCATTGACCACAATCAAAAGCATACTGAGCCGCTTTCTCGAGGAGCTGAACAAAACGGCACAGGTGTCTGTTCACAAGCTGCTGACATCCGACGACGC
>JAEZNC010000227.1 GCA_023441905.1 Bacillota bacterium
TGTCTCCCTCCTATTTGCCTTTGAGAAGCTTTTTAAACATTGCAGCCAGCCCGGTGTCGTCTTCGAGCTCCATCAGCGGCACGTTTTCTCCCATGATCCTCCTCGTGATGTTTCTGTACGCTTTTCCTGCGGGCGCTTTATCGTTCATCACGATCGGCTCGCCCATATTGGATGAGCGGATAATCTTCTCATCCTCGGGAACAACGCCGATGAGCTCGATACCCAGAATATCCAGCGTGTCGTCGAGCGCAAGCATATCGCCTTTTTTCACCATATCAATGCGCATACGGTTCACGAGTAATCGGCAGTCGTCAACGTCTGCCGCAGATAAGAGGCCGATAATCCGATCGGCATCGCGCACGGCGGAAACCTCGGGCACCGTCACCACGATGGCGGATTTTGCGCCGGCAATCGCGTTTTTGAAGCCCTGCTCAATGCCCGCCGGGCAGTCAATCAAAATATAGTCAAACTCGGTTTCCAGCTCTGCCACAAGCGTTTTCATCTGCTCCGGGGTCACGGAATTCTTGTCGCGCGTCTGCGCCGCAGGAACAAGAAACAGCCCGTCGTAACGCTTGTCCTTAATCAGCGCCTGCTTCAAGCGGCAGGTGCCTTCCACCACGTCCACCAAGTCATAAACGATCCTGTTTTCGAGGCCCAGTACCACGTCAAGATTTCTGAGCCCGATATCCGTATCTATGAGCACGACCTTCTTGCCCGCCTGGGCCAGCCCAGCGCCCAGATTGGCCACCGTCGTTGTCTTGCCAACGCCGCCTTTCCCCGATGTCACCACAATGACATTGTTCATATCAATACCCTCCACATCAATTTATCTTATACGGTGCTCTAAAGCGACCGGCTCTGCGGCTTCAGCGCTCTTAACACGATGCTGCCCTGCTTGTATTCGGCAATTTTGGGGCCTTCACCGCCCGCATCCGGCGGAAACACGGCCACCTTGCCGCTGATGCGAAGCTGCTTTGGAGCCATCATATTGGCGGCCACAACCACATCCCCACGGCCCGTGGCACCCGCGTGCGCAAGCCCGCGCAGCGTCCCCATCACGGCGATGCTGCCGCCTGCAATCACCTCGGCACCGTCATTCACGTCTCCAAGCACCACAATATCGCCCGCGCATTCCACGCGTTGGCCGCTGCGCAGCGTATGAGATATAAAAACGCTCTTGGCGTCAAAATAATCCTTGGATACGAGTGTGACGCGTCCGGGCTCGTCCTCCGGCTCAGGCTTTGTCTTCACCTCAACAGGTGCTTCCTGCCGGATGTTGTCCTCCTGAGTCTCATGCCGGACTTCATCAAACACCACACGCGCAATACCGTACTGGCTGTGCAGCAGACTTTTGAGCTCAGTTTTTTGAGCCGCCGTTAAATCCTTGCCGCGAAAAAGCACCTTTGCATCAGAACCTGAAAAAAAGCCTTTATGCTTATTAAGCTTGTCATCAATGGCAAGCTTAATATCGTTGTATGATGAGGCCGGCAGTGCCGTGATTTCCAGCACGCCGCCCGATTTACCTTTGATTTTAATGCCCATAATATCCGCCCCGTATCGTTATCTCATCAACATTCTACAAAGCGAATCGTTTTTCCTGCTTGTAAACCGCTATTTTGCGTTTATTGTGCGTCATCAGTCCTCATTCTGAGTATCATCACCGGCGGTACTGGTCGCATTCGGGTTTTGGTACACGAGCGAGCCCGAATCGGGTATGGTCTGCTTTGCGGTAATCTCGCGCTGGTGGAAATAATACAGCAATATATCCTGTGCAATCCACGAGGAATAACCGCCTGCAAATCCGTTTGGCACGTAAGACACAATCGCGATCTCGGGGTCATCATATGGCGCAAAGCAAACAAACCAACTGTTGTTTTCAAGGTCAACGTCCGACACTTCTGCTGTACCTGTTTTGCCGCCGATCTTATCGATATACTCTTTTGGGAAATTGTTGTCCTCAAAGTACTTTTTCACCGTGCCGTCTTCGCCCGCGACCACCTCGTGCATGCCTTCCTTGATCTTTGCGAGGTATTCCGGGTTCGCGCCGAGCGTATCAAACACCTCGGGCTGCTTGTCAAATAGCACTGTACCATCTTGTGCAACCACCTTGTCCACAATATGCGTTTGGTAGACGGTGCCGCCGTTAATCAACGCCGCGACATACCTTGCGACCGCGATGGGCGTCAGCTGCGTGATGCCCTGTCCGATGCCGGTCGTTGCAGTCAGTGTTGTGGACCATTGGAGCTGTGTGAGCGCTTCACCCGTAATCTGGCGCATCAAATCGCCCGAGCGCTTTGTGGGAATGCCAAGTTTGTCTGAAAGTATCTTGCGTACATGGTCACCCAAGGATACGCCGTTTTCGTCTTTGAGCGCGTTGTTATCATTCACATCCTTTTCGAATTTGATGTTCAGCAGATAAACGATCTCTTTGGCCGCTTCCTTCACGAGTTCCTGATCATATTCAGTCTCTATGCTCGCCGCATACTCGTTGATTAAGTTGACGATTGACCATTTCCCGGTCTCCATCACCAGCATTGGCCGGGAGGTTGCCTGTTTGTCAATATCCTTGCTGGGGTCAAACAGCAGCTTCTGGCTGCCCACCATGCCCACCACTTCGTTCGGCAGTTCAATACCCGTTGAGCTGGTCAGGCCGAATTTGTCCGACCACTTGTCCAGCAGATTAATGCCGAGCTTGTCCGCCAACGTGCAGAAATAATAGTTGCAGCTGTGCTCCAGCCCAAGAACGATATCCTGATTCGCGTGTTCTGTGAGATAGTTGCTTCTTTTCCTGCACCTGGGGCCCTGAGCCTTGGCACCCGTATTCACGGCATCCCGATTCACCACAAATTGACCAAGACAGCTAATCCTGTCGTTTACAGTCGTTTTACCTTCCATCAGTGCGGCCAAACCTGTGACCATCTTGAAAATAGAACCCGGTGTGGAGCGGCTTGATATCGCGTTGTTAAACAACGGCTTCGCCGGGTCGTTTTTAAGCACGTCATATTCTTCGTCCGAGATTCCGCCGACGAACTTATTCAAATCAAAGCTCGGATTGCTCGCCATCGCGAGCACTTCGCCAGTATGAATATCGAGCACCACCGCTGCGCCGGACACCGCGAGCTTGAGCTTATTGATATCGAGTCCTGTGTAATCGCCCTCGCCATCATTGTCCTTATCGGGATTCTCGATGAATTCGGCAACTTGGGCATCGTGAATCTTGGCAATGTTTTTGGCCAGCGATTGCTCCACAACCATCTGCATCGGAATATCGAGCGTCAGCATCACGTTGTAACCTTGCGTTGGTTGTGTGGACGACAGTGTGTTCTGAATAATTGCCATATTGTCCACTTCCACGATCTCCGTGCCCTGACGCAGTGCGCTGTTGCCCGATAATAATGCCTCCATGGATTGCTCCACACCCTCAACGCCCACCAGGTCGTCCACATTATATCCTCTGGCCGAAAACTCCTTGAGTGTCTCCGGGTCGGAAATTTTACCGAGATAACCAATTTCATGCGCCGCCACACTGTCGCGCGGGTACACACGCACCGTTGAATCTTCAATGCTCATGCCGGTCAGTTCAGCTTTATGCGTCTCGATCTCGGCAACCGTCTGCATGCTCACGTTGTAAGCAATGGTCACCGATTCGTATGCCACCCACGAATTCAGCTGAGATTCCTGCCAGACAGAAAGCACCTTGCGTGCATCCTCGTAGCCCATTTCCGGAGGAATCTGGTATTTTTCTCTTAAGAAAAGATAAATTTCTTCCGGCGTTCTTTTATCGCCCACGAACATGTTCTTGCGCCAGCTTTTTTCGCGGCTCTGCTTGTTCTCCTCGTTTTGTATACCCCAGTCAAAAAAATATGTATCCGTTTCCTCATCGTATTTGATCACAAACGTATCGATCATTTTGCCCTGATTATTCTCGATGATTTTAATCGTATCCAAAATAACGGATGTGTAATAAGCGCGGTCCGTCTCGGTATTCTTGTTCGGGTCACGGTAAAACTGGACGTTATACGATTTTTCGTCATACGCAAGCGGCAGGCCGTTGCGGTCGAGTATGCTGCCGCGCGCGCCGGATATCGCAATTTCTCTTTGCTTAAGTGCGCCGGACATCGCGGCATATTCTTTTCCGTTAACAAGCATCAGCTGAACAAGCTGTATAAAAAGCACGATAAAAAGCGCCAGTGCAAGCGCTCCAAATATAAAAAAACGGTTCCGTATATTAACTTTCATGAATTCGTCTCCAGGGTTTTTTCCACTCCACCTGTCTAATTATATCATAGAATTGTGCCAAAGGGGACAAAGGAATATAAGGAAAAACAAAAATATTGTAAACAATTATCCCATATGGTAAAATCCAAAATTATGATTGTGTTTAACAATCAGCGGGCTGTCGATAAAGTGTATTTAAGCCTCCCTCAGACGAGGGAGGTGGCACGAAGTGCCGGAGGGAGTGATCGTTTTCAAGCCATTTTCTCTCCCCCAGTCACCTATCGGTGACAGCCCCCTCGTCCGAGGGGGCCACGATAAGAGGCCTTTTTGACACTCTGATGATTGTTTTTAACAATCAGACATTTGATTTGGAGAGTTATTTATGAAGAAAGTTCTTGTTTTTATTCTGGCACTTATGACAATTAGTTTCGTCTTTGCGGGCTGCAATCCGGCACCCTCTGACGACGCGCAAAAAACAGTAGATGTCAGCGAGTCCGTTTCGGCTGATACGAGCGTACCCGCCGCTGAGTCACCCGCATCCGGTAACGCTCCCGCGTTGTCAACCGGCACAGCAGCCGAATCGTATTCCGCTTATGTGAATGCGAAAACAGCCGTTATCACAAAGCTATCTGAAGGTCTATCGAGCAATGAGCAGACAGCCTTTGCTTCTATGACAATGCTCGGTGTGACCATGGCCGATTTGGTCATGCTGCCTGCCGGCTTCTTTGGCGCAGGTGAAGAGTCCGTCAATGCGGGACTGTCCTTGTTCGGCTATATTGATATCAAATACACCGAAAATGGCAACAGCTACTCGGTTTCCTACACCGACAATCAGGGGGATTCCTATGTCTTCAGCGGCACATACGATGCGGCAGCGGATGCGCTTGTCTGCACAGCACAGAAAAACGGCAAGGATTATTTCTTTTCAGAATACCGCAGAACGTCTTACGGTTATGTGAGCCAGTATTACTTCATCAATGACGACGGCACCACCGGCCTGTACCAGTTCACCCTCAGCGGCGCAGATGGTGCCTTGGGTTATTCCACGACGCAAACATCGCAGCCCGCGGCGCTGACCGGCAGCGAATCTGCGGATTTCCCCACGGCTCTGCCCGAATGGTACAGCATCACCGGCTCCGCGATTAAGGGCGTCATGTCTGATGGCACAGAGGTTAATTTTGAATATGTGCCAAAACCCTCGGAATAAACTGCTTATAGCTCCGGCATGCCGCCTGATACAGCAGGCGGCATGTTTTTTTCATTTTTTCATCATATTAATCAAAAATAACAGACAAAAGCCGTTGCATCCGCTTTGCCGATGTGGTAATCTTAAATATATCTGAAAGACAATGAAGTCAACAGGGCGTATTGCGCATGGGTTGGCTTTTTTGTTTGCTTTTTCGATAGAATACCGATATGATGAGTTGAGTTATTTAAAGCGAACGCTCAAGCACAAGCTCGATCAAACGAAAAAGAATGGAATATTCAAATATCTGTTTGAGTATTTAAAATAGTGAGTATGTATTCAAAAATAAAGGAGTGTTTGAAATGGCGAATAAGTACACAAATCAAGACATTCTCAAAATGGTAAAAGAAGATGATGTGAAGTTTATTCGGCTTCAGTTCACCGATGTTTTTGGTATTCTGAAGAACGTTGCAATTACGTCGAGACAGCTGGAGCGAGCGCTGAACGAAGGCTGCATGTTCGACGGTTCCTCCATCGACGGTTTCGTCCGCATTGAAGAATCGGATATGCTGCTGGTGCCCGACCCTGATACTTTCGCAATTTTTCCGTGGCGTCCGCAGCAGGGCAAGGTGGCACGCCTGATCTGCGATGTTTATACGACAGCCGGCAAACCGTATGACGGCTGCCCGAGAAACGTGCTGAAAAAAACACTTGCCAAAGCGGCTGAGCTTGGCTTCACCATGAACGTCGGCCCGGAGTGCGAGTTCTTCCTCTTCCTGACCGATCCCGAGGGAAAACCCACCACCATCACCCATGATGAAGGCGGCTATTTTGATCTGGCGCCTATCGACAAAGGCGAAGATGCGCGCCGCGACATGTGCCTGACGCTGGAAGAAATGGGGTTTGAAATCGAAGCCTCGCATCACGAAGTGGCGGAAGGCCAGCACGAAATCGACTTCAAGTATGCCGATGCGCTGCTCACAGCCGATAACATCATGACATTCAAGATCGTTGTGAAGAGCATTGCGGCCCGTCACGGTCTGTATGCCACATTCATGCCAAAGCCGATTTACGGCATCAACGGCAGCGGTATGCATACCAACCAGTCTCTATCCACCAAGGACGGCAACGCTTTCTACGATAAGAACGGCGAGCTCGAGCTTTCCGATATCGCTTACAACTACATTGCGGGTGTCTTGAAGCACATCAAGTCGATTGCGGCTGTTTCCAATCCGATCGTCAACTCCTACAAGCGCCTGGTTCCCGGTTACGAAGCGCCGTGCTACGTTGCGTGGTCTGCTCAGAACAGAAGCCCGCTGATTCGTATTCCCGCCTCAAGAGGCGCCGGTACAAGAGTTGAAGTGCGCTCTCCCGACCCCGCAGCAAACCCGTACCTGACCATTGCGCTGCTGCTGGCCGCAGGTCTTGACGGCATTGAAAACAAGTTGATGCCGCCGTCAGCCGTCAACAGAAACATATTCAAGATGACGCAAGCTGAAATGGACGAGTTCGGCGTCTCTGCGCTGCCCGGTAATCTTTACGACGCGCTTCAGCTTTACAAGGCTGACGAACTCGTCAAAGAAACGCTTGGAGACCATATCTTCAACATCTATTACGACTTCAAAATGAAGGAATGGGACAGCTTCCGCACAGCGGTTCATCCCTGGGAGATCAATCAGTATATCTCGAAGTATTGATCAAGCAAGTCCCTAAAGCAATACGGGATATACGTCAATTGATTAAATATGTGTAAGTCTTTTTAAAGCAGCAACTTCTGGATTTGGCTTTTTCGTTTGGGGGGCATTCGGTACCCTAAAACGAAAAAGCTTTTATTTATTATCGCAATCATTTTATACTATATTTTCAGCCACATCCGAGCAAATCCCAACCGTGTAGGAGCTTTCAGCCCGGCCGACATACTCAGAACAATGGTCAAGCCGATTTGCCCGAAAACAGCGATGATGATCGACTTAAGCGTTGGAGATTTCGGCAGAAAACTAAAGTGCCGCTTCGTTCGCCAGTACAACTCTTTGCAGATATGCAGCGCTCAGCGCTTCTGCGCAGAGCGCTTGTGTTTTATTCCAAACGAGCGTATAAAAATCGCGGTCGTGATGCGGCATAGCCCCGCCCGTGGCCGGAGATAAATTGATATGCAGCCCCGGACGCAGAAACTTTTGACGGAACCAGCATTCGAATCCTGCGGCAAACACGCCCGGGTTGTCGCAAACCGTGTTGATGGCATACCCCGTGACGGCTGACAGCATCTTTGCCAGTCTGAACGCTTCGGGTATCTTCTTATCTGTATAGCTGTCTGCGAATTCAATCGTCTCCCCCTTTGCGTAAAACGAGAGCGCGGACAAAAACCGGTGCGTTTCACACACGCGCATCACACTTTGCACCTCGGGCTCGGAGGCGGGTGACACACCGTTATACAGCTCGGAGGCGGGCCTGTTCATCACCGTGTACTTTTTCTCCCAGAGTGCGGGATATTGCCGCCCGAGATCGACACCGTTTATATTGGCCATCCATTCCGAATACGCAGGGCGCACCATCACCATTCTCTCCACGCTTTTTTTTTCTTTCACGGCCTTAAGGCCGCCCTGAACCAGCGCCACACCGTCAGGGTTCACCATGGGCATCACAACCATCGTGCAGCGCGAGAGCATATCGCTCATTTTGTGCCTGCCGATTTTGCCGTTCTCAGCAGCAGCCTGCGCGTAGGCATTAACCGTATACATCAGATACGCGCTGGTGATATAATCACGCGCGTGGTGAGCCGCGCAGAAAAACACCTGCCTATCTCCTGTGCCGAGCTCAATCAGCGGCAGCTCACGTCCTTCAACGGAAAAACCCGCAATATCAGCCCGTACGAGTTTCGGATAGGTATTCTTCAGCGCTTCGATATCACGCATCAATTGAGAATGCGAATAGGTGATTGTCGGCACCACTATCATATCTTTCATGCAAACCTCCCGGATGATGATCCTTATATATGTATGCGGGAAAAGGCGCTGTCTATGCCCCAATAGCGGCGCTCTGTCAGACAGCGATACGTGTTTGCTCCTGCAAAACTCCCTTCCGGGTCAGAACAGTTAAGCTGATTATAAGAAAAAGGGAGCCTTTTACAAAAGTAAGTGCAGGTTTGCAAGGGTAAATTTGGGGTGATTTGTGCAACAACAATTTCATTCGAGCGATTGAGCAATTTCACGAGTGTCCCTTTTTTCGGACAAACTATCGATTAATATGAACATACATTCTTGCACGGAGGTTTGTTATGTGGGACAGAATCGCAGCATCAGGCCTGCTCATCGTCGGCGCAGTCATACTGTTTGTCCTCTTTACCGCCGCTCTTTTCATCATGGAGCGTAAGGATCAGAGAAAAAGCAAACAGAAAACACAGCCGCTGCGCGTGGTTCGTATGGAGAACACCAAACGGGCTGCTTAATCGAAAGCTTTATGCGCTGCCGCACAGCAATAAAGATGCATTGGGGATTCGTTTCCCGACCATCGTGATGGCATGCAGCGCATAATATTTCCGGTACTTTTGCTATAGCAATCCAGATCAGGGTGAATTGTTAGTAAAAGGACAGCTGATTGAATATGGTTCGATCAGATAAACGGTCAGCTGAACCGAACAGCGACAACAGGGCATATGGATATCGTTGCCATGCCCCGCATAACAGGATTATAATGGACATATGGACAGCGTGATAGAGATTGAGTGCCGAAGCGCGCTCTACCGTCACAACTCAAAATGGCTGCCGTTTAAATACGACATCAACGTATACCGCGGATGCGCGCACCGCTGCATCTATTGTTATGCACTGTATTCGCACGACTATATCAATGGCGGAGATTTTTTCGGCAACGTGTATGCCAAACGCAACGTTGCCGACATGCTGCGGCGCGAGCTTCCGCGCTTTTCGCGCGAACCTGTAAACCTCGGCGGCATCACGGACAGCTATCAGCCTGCCGAACGCACCTGCAAGCTGATGCCGGAGGTGCTCTCGCTGCTGGCAAAGTATTCGGTGCCCATTGTGCTGTGCACCAAATCCGCGCTCGTGCTGCGTGACCTCGAGCTGATCAGCCGCGTGAATGCCGCTTCGGGCGCGGCGCTTGCGCTCACGGTCACCACGCTGAATAAGCCCGTTGCGGATATCATCGAACCGGGGTCCTCACGGCCTCACGAACGGATGGCGGCGATTCCCGAAATCAAAAAAACGGGCGCGACGTGTGGTGTGCACCTCATGCCCATCATTCCGTATCTCACGAGTAACGAAGACAGCCTTGAAGCCGTATTTGCGCAGGCCAAGGAGGCGGGCGCGGATTATGTGCTGGCGGGCGCGCTGAACCTCAAGAGCGCCACGAAGAGACAGTTCTTTGAGAGCGTCAGCAAAGGCTTCCCTTCCGATTACGCCAATCTGCTGGCGCTTTACAGCAACAGAGCCGCATACAGCGACTATAAGGAAAAGCTCGGGGCAACCCTTTCGAAGCTGCGCAAAAAATACGATATGCCGAGCTATGCGATGCCCAGAATGAAAGAGAAGCCGACGCAGCTCACATTTCTTTAATCACACATTGCCGATACCGAAAAACCATTTGGATCATCCGCCGCCACATTTGCCGCTTCGCGGAGATCGTTCAAAATAAAAATGCATTCTTTCTATGCTGCGGACGCACAGTCCGTGATTGTATACGGCATATTTCGCAGCGCTTCTTTTTGTATCATCAGCCCTTTACGCGCGATGTGGCCACGATATCCACGCCAAGCCCCAATATATCCTTGATCAGCACATCGCCGATCTCGACGGGCGCGGCGGCCTCCGCCGCGTTCACCGCTTTCATGCAGTCCAGCAGCCTGTCTTTGGGCAGTGTGTCCTTCGATTTCACGCTCACAAGCCCGCCGCCCCGCACGCGCATGGTGGTGGTCAGCGTCCGGCGCGGGTCGGTCAGCTCCGCCAGGGCGTAGCGTTCGCCGCGCTTGCACCAGTTCCCCGTTATGCTCGTCACCTTGCCGCCGTCCAGCTGTGCCGTAATTCTGCATCCCTGAGGGCATACGGTGCAAGTCAGTTCCTTTGTTTCCATATCACTTTTCCTCCACGCTGACTGTCACATTGCCGGTAATGCCGTCATCCTTGATGCACAGGCTCTCCATCTCGCCCGGTGCGCAAACCGTCCTGTCTTTTCGGGCAATCACCCGGCCGTCGCACCGCGCCACCGTCGCACAGTTTTTCGTCACGCCCGACACGCGGAAAAACAGCGTTTTGTCTTTGCCATCTCTGCGCAGCTTTTGCGGCACCACGTACCGCACACCGCTGCCCGCCGCCGTTTCCGTGTACAAAACCGGTTCGTCCGGCGCTTTGAGATAGTTCGCCGCCGCTGCGCCCGCGCGCTGCGCTTCCTCCGTCACAAAATCCACAAGATCGTGCACCTGCACCGCGTTGCCGCATGCGAACACACCCTTCACCGAGGTCTGCATGTGGCTGTCCACCACGGGGCCGCCCGTCACGGCATCCATCGTTACGTTCATACCGCGTGACAGCTCGTTTTCGGGAATCAGCCCGACAGACAGCAGCAGCGTATCGCACGGCACGACTTCCTCGGTACCGCTTACGGGCACACCCTTTTGATCCACCGCCGCGACGGTGACGCCTTCCACGCGCCGCTTGCCGTGAATGGCCGTGACCGTATGCGAAAGCTTCAAGGGAATGCCGTAATCATCGAGGCACTGAACGATATTGCGCTTGAGCCCGCCCGAGTAGGACATCAGCTCGAGCACCATCTTCACATGCGCGCCCTCCAGCGTCATGCGCCGCGCCATGATGAGCCCGATATCGCCCGACCCCAATACCACAACCTCTTTACCCGGCATGTATCCTTCCATATTGACAAACCGTTGCGCGGTGCCCGCCGTGAGCACACCTGCCGGGCGGTCTCCCGCCAGCATCAGTGCGCCCGCACTGCGTTCCCTGCACCCCATGGCCAGCACCACCGCGCCCGCTTCTATTTTGCAAAGGCCTGTGTGCCGTCCCACCACCGTGAGCACGCGCGACGGAGATATATTCAGCACCATCGTCTGCGTGAGGCAGGTGATATTAAGCGCCTGGGCTTTATCGGCAAACCGCGCGGCGTATTCGGGGCCGGTCAGTTCTTCACCGAACACGTGCAGCCCAAATCCATTATGAATGCACTGGTTCAGTATGCCCCCCAGATGCGCCTCGCGCTCAATAATCACCACATGCGCGGCACCGTTTTCCTTCGCCGCGATGGCGGCGGCCAACCCCGCCGGGCCCGCCCCGACCACTGCCACATCCGCCTTCATTGCACCGCCTCCTTCGTTCTGCCCGCGAGTATCCACGAGCCTTCCCCGTTCTTGGTGATATCCTTAACATCCTTCCCGAGCTCACGCGCGAGAATGTCCATCACGCGCGGCATACAAAAGCCGCCGTGGCAGCGCCCAAACCCCGCCGCTGTACGCAGTTTCACGCCGTCCACCGTCCGCGCGCCGCAGGGCCGATGGATGCTCTGCACAATCTCGGCCTCGGTCACCTGCTCGCACCGACAAACCACATTCGCGTAGCGTTCGTCCTGCGCAATGAGCTCGCGCTGCCGCTCAGGCGTCGCGTGCGCAAAAACCTCGATCGGCTTGCGCATACGCGTCGCATCTTTTTTCTTCGTGTTGTCGAGCCCAAGGTCAACCAGCAGCTGCGTCACATACTCCGCAATCGCGGGCGACGCGGTCAGCCCGGGCGATTCGATGCCCGCCACGTTGACAAACCCCGGCACACTCTGAGATTCCCCGATGATAAAATCGTGTCTGTCAGACGCGGCGCGCAGCCCCGCAAACACGGTGATTACGCTGCGTCTGTCGATACCCGGCGCGTAGCGGCGCACGCCGCTCAGCACGGCTTCAAGCCCGCCGCGCGTGGTTGCCGTATTCTCCTTATCGGTAAACTCCGCCGTCGGCCCCGCAATCATGTTGCCATGGGCCGTCGGCGAAAAAAGCACGCCCTTTCCCTTTTCGGACGGCGCGCCGAATATCACGCTGTGCGTGCCCACGGGAAAGCTCTTGTCAAAAAGCACATACTCGCCGCGCCGCGCGGAAATGGAAAACGCTTCGCCGCCCGCCATGCGCGATATCTCATCGGCATAAACGCCCGCCGCGTTCACCACAAACCGCGCCTGCACCTTGCGCCCGCCCGCCTCAATCGTGAACACGCCGCCGTTCTTGTTGATTGCCGTGACACGGCTGTCAAAAAATACATCCGTGCCGTTTGCCGCCGCATTTTCCAGTGCGGCCAGTGCGAGCTCAAACGGGCTCACAATGCCTCCGGTGGGGGCCCACAGCGCGCAGCGAATCTCTTTGCTTAAAAACGGCTCCCTCTTGCGCACCTCGGCACCCGAAATCTTCTCAACGGGCACGCTGTTTTCGGCTCCCCTTTTGAGCAGCTCATCAACGCTTTTTTCCTCTTCATCGTCAAACGCCACCACGAGTGTACCACAGTTCTCATACGGCACGCCAAGCTCCTTCACCGCTGCTGCCATCAAGGCGTTGCCGCGCACGTTAAACGTTGCCTTCATGCTGCCGGGCAGCGCGTCGTAGCCCGCGTGCACAATGCCGCTGTTGGCACGCGTTGCGCCCGCCGCCGCGTCGCTCTCTGCTTCAATCACACAAACACGCCCGCTGAGCTGAGAGAGTTCGCGCGCAATCATCGCGCCCGATATGCCCGCACCGATTACCGCTGTATCATAAATCATTGCCGTTACACCCTTTCGCAAGTTTAAAACCATAATAAAAAGCCGCACCAAAGATAATCTGGTACGGCTCGTTTCTCCTGCCTATTCAGTAATATTATGATAACACACTTCGCGCCGCTATGCAATGATATCGACGCGCTTTCTCATATCCGCGTATACACATTATCCCCATTAACATTCAATCCCTTGAGCGAAATAGAAGAGCGGATTTCGACCTGCAGAAAAATACAGGGATATCGGCACTGCTTCAATATTTCAGTGGTACAGCAGAGAACGCAAACCGTCTTCAATAGGGATTTCAAATCAAGCTTCGTTTGCTCAACATAAATCAGACGAGTATCCATCACACAACCCGACGGATATTGCCGCATTTCTAAACGGACTTAATGGGTGTTCTAAAGATCGCATCTTTCTCACTGGCTGAACACGGGCATATCGATCGCTTCCGTCAGGCTGATGGGACGCTGCCGCACAACGCCGGATATCCTTTTTCGCGCGCTCCGTTCCATTGCAGCGAAAACAACCGCACAAACGACAACGTCCCGCTAACGGGTTTGGCGGGACGTTGTCTGATGGATCTCACATAAGAAGCCTCTGTCTAAAGCATTATTGCCAGTTTATCCAATTCACTCAGCAGCTCTCTGATTTGCAGGTTGTTCTCTGTGTAGAAAAATGAGAACACGTCACCTCTTATCGAAATGCTCATGGAATCGTTTTTACTGTCTTGCGACCCCTTTGCCCTGCTGACTTTTTCGATGGACGCGAAAGGCAGGAAGAGTGTCGAATGGGTCAGGTCACCCTGTTTTCTGCTTCTTGCGCGCTTATCCCTTTGAAGCACAATCAGCTCCAAATCGTTGGTTAAAAAAGCTATGCTGGTAATCAGCTTTTTCATTTTCATCAGCGCTTTGATTCTCTCACGAAATCCGTCATAATTCGGCACAAATTTTGAGGGCGGCTGATACGCCACGAGACGGATTCTGTTGTCCTGCGCTTTGTATTGATCGATGATGGCCGAATAAAGATGCTCAACCGTTTTTAGGTCATGGCTGATCGCCCCAATATCCAGCACCTTTTCTGTGGTTTTGTATTTATCTCTGATGATATTGACGAGCTTCATAATGATCGGTTCCGAAACCGCATTGTAATCGATCGTCACGGCCTCATCACCCAGATACAGCAGCGCCTGTCCTTTGAGCAGCGAAATGGTGTTTTTAATTGCAATCACGCTCGCATACGGCACGCGCTTTTCTTCCACATTATCATCAATGCGCTTTAAGATATAAAGATACGACGCAAATGCCCCGATTACGTAATCATACAGATTCATATCGGGCGTCGCGTCCGCTCTGTCAATTTTCCTCGGTATCTTGATCAGCATAAGCGGTGTTTCTTGTTCCCTGTAATAGTTCACAAACAGCGGCGGTATGGTGTATTCATCGTTAATCTCAAAAATCCAGGGTCCGAAAGCATCATATTCCTTCGTGCTTTTTGCGATCATCTCAAGATACCCCCTTACAGTGTTAATATAATCATATAAAGAGAGTTAAATGGTGTCAATCGCACTATTTTATGCGTATTTCATGTCTCTGTTATCAAAATCTTTCATAGAACCTGTGCGCCTATCATTTTTTTATCATCTTGAATCTGTCTATCATAAAAAAAACCAGTTAAAATAAAAAAATCCCCAAAGGTTTGGGGTTCTAAACATGTATGTCTCTGCATAGTGAGGAGCGATGTGAATGAAGCATCCGTTTTTAAGATATGAGATCAGTGATTCTTGTCGCGGCCCCTATATCAAAGGGTATCATCGAAAGGTGACCGGAGAAGAGATATTGGCTCAAAGCCGGACGATTGCTGCGGCAATTTTGCCACACCAACCCTCTTTATGGCAGTCCTCTGAGGGATAAGGGATTAGCTTTATTAAAGACCGAAATCGAGAGGGCTTTACTTCGGCTATAACAGGCTCTTTTCATACAGATAAAACAGCCCTTTTCTGTAATGAACCTCTCCTGCCCTGCGGTATCCGAGGCTTTCATAAAGCCTCAGCGCATACGGGTTTTGAGAAAAGGCATCGAGCCGCACCGACTGAAAGCCGCGTTCCTTGAGGGAAACTTCCGCGAGCCCTATCGCCTGCCTGCCATAGCCTTTTTGCTGACAAACGGGATCGATACACAGCCGGTGCACCGCCGCCGGCTCCTCGAAAAACCAGTCTCCTTGTGCGTATTCCTCATCCAGTCGATTATTGAGGGCAACCACACCGACAATAAGTTCCTCGTTGCATATAAGAAACATCTCTTTATTGTCGATATCCCCTCGAAGGTCCGCCTTCGACGGATAAATATCATCCCACTGGAAAATACCCTTTGCATCCATGTCGATAATGGCACGCCGGAATATTGCCGCAACGGTTTCAATATCGCCGGGCTGCGCGGTTTTCAGCGCCAGCATCATATCTTTATCGTCGGGTCTTTGGGGCGCGGGCGGTACAGCACGAACTTGCGTCCGGATGACGACACCGCTTCGGCGCCTGTGGCTTTCGCGATCTCGGCCGCCATTTCGGCAGCAGTCACCGGCGCGTTTTGCTGAACGGTGCCTTTAATCAGCTCCCGCGCGGTCAGCGCATCGTCCACCTGCGTGATCACGTTTTCAGTGAGACCGGATTTCCCGACATAGATGATCGGCTCTAAATTATTCGCCATCGCGCGCAGCGCGGCTCTTTGTTTGCTGGTCAGCATATTTATTTCTCCTAATCCACAAAATCGAACTCGAGCCCTTCAAGGCTCACCGTGTCACCCGTTTTGGCACCCGCTTTGCGCAGCGCCTTAATCACGCCGAAATCCTTAAGCAGCTTTTGAAAATGGCGCATCGAATCCGGGTCTTCCGGGTCTGTCTTGGCGAGTATCTGCTGAATCACATGGCCCTCCACGTAATAGATGCCTTCTTGGATAATAACCTCATAGCCTTCGTCATCCTTCTCAAATGCCCACTCCTCAATCACGCCGTCCTCTTCCACCGGCGGCGGCACCGGCAGCTCATCGAGCATGCCCGACGCTTTTTCGAGCAGCGCGTCGGTGCCTTCACCGATGGCCGCGCAAACCTCAAAGACGTCGATACCGAGCGGCGTTAAATAATCACGCAGGCGCTGCACGTTTTCGTCGGAACCCGGTGCGTCTATCTTGTTGGCGGCAACGATCTCGGGCCGTGTGCCGAGCTCACTCGAATAGCTTAGCAGCTCCTGACGAATCACCTTGTAATCGTCAATAATGTCACGCCCTTCGCCGCAAGACGCATCCACCACGTGAACCAGCATGCGTGTGCGCTCAATATGGCGCAGAAAATCGTGGCCGAGCCCCGCGCCTTCATGCGCACCCTCTATAAGCCCGGGTATATCCGCCATGATGAAGCTTTTGTCGTGCCACTGCACCACGCCGAGATTCGGAGACAGCGTGGTAAAATGATACGCCGCAATCTTTGGCCGCGCGCTCGTGCATGCGGCCAGCAAAGTGGATTTGCCCACGCTCGGAAAACCGATGAGGCCGATGTCCGCGATGGATTTAAGCTCAAGTATCACTTGGCGGCCTTTGGTTTTGCGTCCCTGTGTTGCGAAACGAGGGTTTTGCCGTGTCGGAGTTGCAAAACGGGCGTTGCCGAGGCCCCCTTTGCCGCCCGAAAGCAGCTGCCGCCGTCCTTCGCGCATATCCGCCGCCACGCGCCCCGTCTCAAAATCCTTGATGACGGTGCCCGCAGGCACTTTGATCACGAGATCGTCGCCCGCTTTGCCGCGCATGTTCTTCTTCTTGCCGGGTTCGCCGTTTTGCGCCACGTATTTCTGCTGAAATTTAAAATCCATCAGCGTGCGCATGCTCTCGTCAACCTCAAACACAACCGCGCCGCCGTCACCGCCGTCGCCGCCGTCCGGGCCGCCCGCGTTCACGTACTTCTCCTTGCGAAACGACACGCTGCCGCTGCCGCCGTCGCCCGCTTTGATATATATCTTCGCCTTGTCAACAAACATTGAATTTACAATCCCTTTCCGCCCCACGGGCAGATATCATACAAAAAGCATGCCCCGCATGCCGGTTTTCTCGCCGTGCAGACCTTGCGCCCGTGCCAAATCAGCCAGTGATGCGCGTCTGACCACTTTTCTTCGGGAATATTCTTCATCAGCTGCATCTCCGTTTCAAGCACGTCTTTGGCAGCTGCGAGCCCGAGCCGGTTTGACACGCGAAACACGTGCGTATCCACCGCGATGCCGGGCACCCCAAACGCGTTGGAAAGCACCACGTTGGCCGTTTTGCGCCCGACGCCGGGCAGCGTTGTCAGCTCCTCCATCGTCTGCGGCACATCGCCGCCGTAGCGTTCCACAAGTATCCGGCACGCCGCAAGCAGATTTTGCGCCTTGGTATGGTAAAACCCGCAGCTCTTAATATAGCCTTCGAGCTCATTCTGGCTCAGGCGCAGCATGGCCGCCGCATCGGGCGCTTTTTCAAACAGCGCTTCGGTGACGGCATTAACCTGCTTGTCGGTCGTCTGCGCAGAAAGCATCGTCGCGATGAGCAGCTCATACGCGTTGCGAAAATGCAGCGCAGGCCGCGCACCCAGGTATTGCTGTTCCAGTCTTTTTAGTATTTCTTTTTTGTCTTCCATTTTTATCTCCCAGTGCTCTTCGTTATTATATCGGCAGTTGGCATAAAAAACAAATCCAAATTCAATATCAGCATTTTAAGCCGCATAATTTTGTGGCGACAGCAGAAAATATCGGTATGTTTAATGTCATTATTAAAACAGCGATACTCTATTTTTTCGCCATGCTGGTGATACGCCTGATGGGCAAACGGCAGGCCGGTGAACTGCAGCCATTTGAGCTGATCATCGCCGTCATGATCGCGGAAGTGGCCGCCACACCGATGGACGGCCCCGGTGTCCCGATCACCTACGGCATTGTGCCCGTTGTGGTGCTGCTGGTGCTGCACAACCTGATTGCGTTTATCTCAATCAAGAGCGACAAGGCGCGGGGGTTCTTCTCGGGCAAGCCAAGCATCGTGATACACAAGGGTATTATCCAGCGTGAAGAGCTTAAAAAACAAAGCTATAATTTGAATGACCTTTTGGAGCAGCTGCGCAACAAAAACGTGATGAACATCGGTGATGTTCACTATGCCGTACTCGAAACCAACGGTGAACTCAGCGTGATGCTCAAGCCCGAAAAGCGGCCGCTGACACCGGAGGATATGAGCATAGCCCCGCAGAACCCCGGCTTTTGTTACGACGTGATACTCGACGGCAAACTCAAACCCGATAACCTGCAGCGCCTAGGTTTTACGGTAAGCCAGCTTGAGCAGATATTAAAAACTCAGAATTATAAGCGTATCAGCGACGTATTTTTGGCGATGGCCGACGAAACAGGCAGCGTGCTGCTGCAGGATTATCACAATCATCAAACGACGGGAAGTTTGACTAATGGCTAAAAAGATCATGATGGGCGTGCTTCTGCTGCTTATCATCGGCGGATCTATTTTACAGCATATCTACGTCGCCGGTGCAACCGAGGATCTTAAAAACGATTTAAACAAGGTTTATAACGCGCTCCAGAGCGACGATTTTGAAAAAGCCCTCGCAGCTTCCCAAACGTTCAGCGAAAACTGGGAAAAAGAAAAGACCCTGTATGAAACACTTTTCAAGCACGAAGAGGTCGATCTGATATCATCCGGCGCTGCCCGCCTGATCGAAATGTGCGGTCAGGCCGATAAACCTGAGGCGCTCGCGGAAACGGCGGAAACGCTGTATTATATCAACCACATTCACGAAATAGACAGCATCAAATTTGAAAACATATTCTGATTCAGCGCCACGAAAAGCTGTATATCCAGCTGTCGTGCACGGCGTCGTCCGGCATTGACGGTTCTTCAAATACGATTCGGCCGGCGAGTCCCAGCTCTTTTGCCGCCAGCTCAAAGTGGCACGCCGCTATGCCCATATCAATCCGCTGCATACAAAAACCATAGAGAGTGTTGCCCGCGTACATCTTATCAACCGCGAGATAAAAGTGCAGTGCGTCACCGCTGCGGACCACGCGCCACGGCTGTTTGTTGGATGCGGACGGGCCGATACGCACCATCTCAAGGCACGTTTTCAGCGGCCCTT
>JAEZNC010000273.1 GCA_023441905.1 Bacillota bacterium
GTATATTAATCGTTAGAATTGAAAGCACCATCAAGACGGCCAAAAACACGCCCATTGCTTTTCTTATTTTTATTTTTCTTCCTGCGCTATAGATAAACATTTCTTTAGTCCCTCCTGAAACAACGGAGTTGATGAGTTAAATTTTAAACTTCTGAAATCTTGGAATAAAATTACTTTAGGCTACTAATGATAATAACATATAAACTTTAACATATCCAACAATAGTTTTACTTTTTTCAACAAAAACATATGCGATTTTTGATAGCATATAAATTATCATAAGCTTGAAATATGTGTTAACACAAACGATTGTCTGAAGTAAAATAAACTTGCTACAGTTTGCTTGTTGGTGACTTTTGAACTTGCGTTTATAATGCTATGCATAACACATTAACCGCCAAAAAAAGTATCGCATTATGAAAACAATAAAGAAGAACCGGTTATATACCGGAACGATACCCATTGACGACTTCATCTGCCGCCATGGCCAAAATACAATATCCTCTACTACAGGATAACGCAAAAACTGCCCGCCCGCTTTTAGCGAACCGGACAGCCCTAAAGTTTTTGAAAGCGAGAGAAAGTCGAACTTTCAGAATGCGTATTTCAGCATGTCTGCTGCTTGTTAACTCGTGCCATTCCGTCTGGAGCACGATCCTCTCATTTCTTATCTCGCATTATTGAATTTCATTTAATATCAGTCTTTTCAGAGGTATAATGTCTACTTTTGTTTATTCAGCTCAATAGCCAAGGCTGCAGGCCAGACACCTGAGATACATTTAAGGTGCTTATAGACCGATACCGACTTCCTCTTATTCCTCAGTCTTCGTGGCAAAGCGATAGGCAGTGCGGTACCTGTATTGGTCCCCCGCCTTCAGTATCGGAGACTTAAAATTCTTTGTGTTAATCGCGTTGGGAAAATACTGCGTCTCAAGGCATAAGCCTCCCCTTCTTTCGTACGCACAGCCGCTTTTGCCTACGTCAGCCCCGTGCAGGAAATTTCCCGAATAGAGCTGTATCGCGGGTTTGTCCGTTGTAACCTCCATCAGCCGCCCGCTTTTCTTATCCCAAAGCGAGGCAGCCAGCGCCATACCTCCCGAACTGTTAATGACGAAATTATGGTCGTATCCTTTGGCGTGGCGTATCTGTTCGTGATTGGCATCAATACGGTCGCCGATACGCCGAAACGCTCTGAAGTCGAGCGGCGTCCCCGCCACATCCTTGATGACCCCGGTGGGTATCAGCTCGCTGTCGCACTCCGTGTATCGATCACAATTCAGCTTGAGATAATGGTCAAGAACAGGACCGGCGTCGTGCCCGGCGAGGTTGAAATATGAATGATTCGTCAGATTCACAATCGTATCCGCATCGCTCACCGCCTCGTAATCCATAACAAGCTCGTTATCATCCGTCAGCGTGTAAGTCACCTGCACGCTCAATTTCCCCGGGTAGTTCTCCTCCCCATCCGGGCTTAGATATCTGAATATCACCGCGTTGCTGTGCTGACGCACCTCGGCTTCCCACACCTTTTTGTGAAAGCCGATTTTGCCGCCATGCAGATGATTTTTACCTTCATTTGCGAATAGCTCATACACTTTGCCGTTAAGTTCAAATTTGCTTTTAGCAATGCGGTTGGCCACACGTCCCACAACAACGCCAAAGCAGGACTGTTGGTTTTTTGCCGCTTCGAGACTGTCGAAGCTCAAAACAACGTCCGCGAATTTGCCCTCCTTATCAGGCACATTGACCTGCATAATATGACAGCCCAGATTGATGGCCTTAACCGACATGCCATTTGAATTGGTCAGCGTAAATAAGTAAACATCATTGGAATCAACCTGACCGTACAAAACTCTTGAAATGCTCATGTTACACTCTCTCTTTTATATCCTTATCCATTTGCCCGATTGCGCGCTCTCGTAAATGCTGTCGCATAGTATCATATCCCGCAGGCCGTCTTCGAATGTCGCGTAGTACGGCTGCATACCGGGATTATCGATAGACTGGTAAAATTGCCTGAAATGCTGACAGAAAGCGTCCGGGAAGCCCTCGGCGTGCCCGCCCGGATAAGAGATAACCGGCCTGGTATCCGGATGTGCGAGGTTTGGATCTTTTGTGATCACAACGTTGCCCTCATTCCTTTTCCCGAGCAGCAGGTCGTTGATTTTTTCGCTGTCCCATTCCCCCATCATTTTCTTGCCGCACACAGTAAGGAATGTTTTGTTTTTCTTTCCCGCCATCATTGTGGAGAACACGCCGTTTCCTATCGCGCCGTTTTCAAATCGAAGCATGATGAAGGCGATTTGCTCGGTATCAATTTTAACCATTTCATAATCGCCCGATGGCAGGCCCCTTTTCCGCTCCGGATATACGGATGAAAACTCGGCAAAAACCTCGGTAATTTTAAGCCCCGTAATAAACTCCACGAGATTAAGCCAATGGGAACCAATATCGGCAATCACCATCGTCTTGCCGGAGTTTTTGCTCAGCAAGCGCCAGTTAAAGTCGGTATCATAAAGCAGCCAGTCCTGCACGTAACCGCCGTTGACGGAAATAACATCCCCGAGCTCGCCATCCCTGACGAGGTTCTTCAAATTGTTTGGCGCCGGATAAAACCGATTGTGATAATTAACAGCATTGGCCACTCCTTTTTCCTTCGCCTTACTCACAGCGCTCCGCGCTTCTTCGAGCGTACGCATAAACGGTTTTTCACAAACGACATGCAGTCCTCTTTCCATCGCATACATGGCGATTTCAAAATGCGTGTTGTTAGGGGTGCAAATATGCACAGCATCAATTTCGCCGCTGTCGATCATATCTCTGTAATCGCTAAACGCGTGCGGTATGTTGAGCCTTTGGGCTTTTTCTTCCACGCCGATCACATCAGCCAAAGCGACAACCTCGGCATTTTCAACTCTTCTGAGACCATCAATATGCGCAGCACCTATGAAACCCAGCCCGGCTACACCAACTTTATATGTTTTCATTGCATCCTCCTGATTTTAATTTTCCGGCAGTGCTATTCACTGACAGCAGTTCGCTGCATCCACACAATTGATTAAGATATTATCGCATAGTTGGTCCATCATCTGTATTATATACTGGATGAAATTTAATGTATTTACACTTTATAATGCTTATTTACAAAGTATTAATTAATGTGTATAATAAATATAAAACGATCATTGTCTAAAGTCAATATTATTTTTGGCGATAAGCAGCATAAGCAAGCGCAGACAGGTACCCGAAAGCTCAGCCGCAGTGTACAGTGGTATCAATACAGGCTGTCATATATCGGCACATTCTGCTCAGCAGTTATACTGTTTGTACTAATACTTATTTCGATTGTGTCCCTATTTACTGCGGAGGCGTTTTATGAGCATATTTGACGAGCTATCAGGACATATCAGCGAAATACCTTTAATCGACGTACATACCCACATCGACTTGTCTCATTTGTCCGCACGAGGGCTGCATGACCTGCTGCTTTACCACATGGTCATCTCGGAGCTCTACAGTGCCGGATGTCCCAACGGGAGCCGCCTGCCCGAATGGCCGGAAGACGCTGAATCCAAAGCGCGCGTGTTAAACGCCGTTCCCTATATTCCGTACGTGAAATATACGAGCTGCTACTCAATGCTTAAAAAGATATTGAGCGGTCTTTACGGTTTTCACGAAGATATCACCGCCGACAACTGGAGCCGTTTGGACGGTCTGATCCGCGAGCGATATGATAGCGGCTATGCCGACGAGATCTTAAAAAAAGCGAATATCGCTTCCGTCAACACAGAGTTCTGCCGTAAGCATGGGCATGAAAACAAAAATTTCTTCTACAGTCTGGAATGGGCGTTCTTCACGCGAAACCAGTACGGTCTGTTCGATGCCCCTCTGCTCGAGCTCGAAATCGCGGCGACGCAGGATAAACCTGCAGGCCCGATTCCCGTTACATTCGATGAAACGCTCTATGCTTCACGTCGCCGGATTGAAACGGTAGATCAGGTCAACGAGGCGATGGATAGCTATGTATCCAAGATACCGTTCGACGATGTCGTGAGTTTGCCGACTCATTTTTCGACGGACATCAATTACGGTGAAGTGACGCGCGAACAGATGTCTGAAGCGCTCGCGAACAGGAAGAACGCGAGCAGCCGTGAACGCGATATCTATGCGAACTACATCAACAATAGTTATTTCGAAACACTCAGCAAATACGGAAGAAAAACCGCAGTTTCCATCAGCATCGGCGCCGAGCCGCTCCAATACGAAACCGGCGTCAAGCTGAACACCGAGACCCTGTACGCCATCGAAAGCCTCGCCAACAAATATCCCGGACTCGATTTTATTATATTTAACGGCTGCGACTATCAGGATACAGCACTGTCGGGCATCATCCGTGAAACACAGAATGTTTATGTGGCAGGGTTCTGGTGGCACAACTTTTTCCCCTCGGCAATAGACAATATCATACGCGGAAGGCTGGAGAGAATACCGATCAATAAATGGTTTGGTTATTTTTCGGATGCGTACTGCGTCGATTGGGCGTACGGCAAATCTGCGCTGATACGCGCCTGTTTTTCACGCGTGCTCTCTTCGTTAGTGGACAATAAAGTTTATTCGTTAAACGACGCTCTGTCTATTGCAAACCGGCTTTTGTTTCAAAATGCGAAGGATTACTTCGGCTTATAATAAGAGGTGACTATCATGAAACTTGGGGTGTTTACTGCGCTTTACAACGATATTCCGTTGGAGGCGATGCTGCAAAAGGTAAAAGACATGGGGTTTGAAACGGTGGAGTTCTACACCGGAAAGCTCTCCCCCGCCGCGCACTGCAATCCCGATATGCTGCTCGAAAGCAGCGTAAAGCTGCAGCAGTTTAAGGACGTCATTGCCAAATACGGCCTGCCGATCAGTCAGCTCAACTGCTCAGCCAATCCGGTGAGCCCCATTCCCGGGGAGGCTGACAAACACAAGGATGCCTTTATTAAGACGGTTCGGCTGGCAGAGAAACTCGGCATTGACACGGTTGCAAACTTCTCGGGGTGCCCGGGCGGCGGGCCAAAGGATGAAACGCCCAACTGGATCACGTGCCCATGGCCCGAAGAGTTTTTGTCGATGCTGGACTACCAGTGGAACAATGTGCTGATTCCATTCTGGCAATGGGCCGTCAAAGAAGCCGCCGACTATGGGGTCACGAAGATTGCGTTGGAAATGCATCCCGGCTTTTGCGTGTATAATCCCGAAACGCTGCTGCGTCTGCGCGCTGCTGTGGGCCCCGCCATCGGCAGCAATTTCGACCCGAGCCACCTGATATGGCAGGGCATCGACATCCCGGAAGCGATTCTCTCGCTTCGCGATGCCATCTTTCACATGCACGCCAAAGACACGCGCGTGTTCGCAAGGAATGTCCGCAAAAACGGCAACCTCGATACCAAGCACTATGCGGACGTTGAGCACAGGGCATGGATATTCGGCACGGTCGGCTACGGCAACGACGAGCGCTACTGGCGCGCCATTGTCGACGCGCTGTCTGTAATCGGATATGACGGCGTCATCAGCATTGAGCATGAAGACAGCTCAATGTCTAAAGACGAGGGCCTCAAAAAAGCATATGCCCTGCTCGACAAGGTCATCATCCGCGAAAAGCCGGGCTCTATGTGGTGGGCCTGAGCCATGACAAAGCGCGAGCGCACGCTGGCGGCCATCGCCGGCAGTAAAACCGACCGCACTTGTTACAGCTTCCGTGCGGAAAACGAGACATGTGAAAAGCTCTACCGGCATCTCGGCTTTAATGATTACGATAGGCTTGTCGATTATTTAAACCCCGATATCTTACTCGTCAACGCCCGTTTTCCTGCCGAAAAGAATTTCGGCTCGTTCTATCAGAACTGCTGGGGAGAAAGATATATCTACAAGCAGACGCAATACGGCCCCGTGCGCGAGGATATTGAAGGGGCACTCGCGTCAGCGGAATCAATCGAGGATATCACGAGCTTTGCCTGGCCGAAGAACGATGACGTTGATTACAGCCATTTGAAACCAAGCATCGAAAGGCACCCGGATATGGCTGTTCATTACGGCGCCGGAGATGTATGGCAGCGGCCCGGGCTGGTACGCGGCATGCAGAACTTTATGGTTGATATGCTGCTAAACCCTGAAATTTGTCACTTCATGTGCGACTATTTCACGACTTTTTACATTGAGGAGTATACACGCGCACAGGAAGCCGCGGACGGCCGAATCGATATATTCACCGTGTATTCCGATCTCGGAAGCCAGAACGCGCCGCTGATCTCGCAGGATTTGTTCAGGGAATTTGTATATCCTTATGTGAAGCGCATGGCAGATGCGGTGCACGGGCTTAAAGGCAAGCTGTTTTTCCATTCATGCGGCATGGTTTTCCCGTTTGTCGACGGGCTGATCGAAGCCGGTATCGACATACTCGACCCCATACAGCCCTGTGCAGAACAAATGCAGCCCGAAATCCTCGCAGCCCATTTTGGCGGCAGGGTTTGCTTCCACGGCGGTGTGGATATTCAGCAGGTATTGAGCGTGGGTACGCCCGCCGACGTGCGCGCGAGCATTCAAAGATATAAAAAGGCGTTTGAAAACTGCGGATTCATATGTGCGCCTTCGCACTTTTTGCAAGCGGACGCGTCGGTGGAAAACATACTGGCGCTTTACGAAGAATGTATGAACGACAAATAAAACCAAGGAGGCCGAAATGTTTAAAAATGCTGAAATCGAAAAAATTTATAACGAACGCGCCGCACGCTACTTCAACGCGATGGACTGCGGCACGCCCGACCGGATTCCGATACGGTTCCTGATGCAGGAAGCGGCGGCAAGGTATATGGGATATACAAATCAGCAGGTCGCGTGCGATTATAACCTCGCGTTTGAGGTGACGCGTAAAACCGGTGAAAAGCTGGGGGCCGATTCCGTGATGCTCAACGCGATATGGAGCAACTACGGGCTGGCCAAGTCCGCATCATGGAAATATCTCTATGTCCCCGGCGTGGATGTCGGCATGGAGAGTGTAAACCAGTTTGGCGAACCGGCGAGCGAGGAGGATCTTTTTCTTAAGGCGTCCGAGTATGAGGAATTCTCAGAGGATCCCACCGCATTCCTTTTTAACAAGTGGTTCGCGCGTGCAACCACGCGGCTTCAAAACATCGGCGATCCCGTAACATTCGATCATAATGTTGCGCTGATCTCGGGATCGCTCGCCTATGCCAACTATATGAACGCATTTGGGCCTGCAGCTCATGCTCTCAAATATGAATCCGGCCTCGTCAGCGCCAATGCGGGCATGATCAAGGCGCCGCTCGATATACTCGCAGACAAGTTCCGCGGATATATGGATACAGCGATTGATACCATTGAACGCCCCAAGGAAGTTCTTAAAGCGTGTGAAGCGCTGATGCCGCACATTGTGGCCAATGCTCTTGCCGGTGCCGATCCCGAAAAGAAGGTGCCCATCACAATATGGGCGCACCGCGGATGCACGCCGTTCTTCTCTCAGGAAACATTCGATACGATATTCTGGCCGACACTCAAGCCGGTGTTCGAGGAGATTATTTCTCGCGGTTACCAGATTCTTTTTTATGGCGAAGGCAACTGGGAGGCGCATTACGACGCGCTGCTCGAGCTGCCCGCAGGCAGCCTCATCTATCACATAGACAGGGGCGATCCGGCCAAAGCCGCTCAGGCGTTTAAGGGCAAGTTTGCCATCAGCGGCGGCCTTTCCTACGATGTTTTGGCGAGAGGAACCACCGACGATGTCCGCAGCCATATGAAGGAGCTATTCACTATCATGAAACCCGGCGGCGGCTACATACTCGACGCGACGGCATTAATGATGCATGATATCAAACCCGAAAACCTCGAAACAGCCGTGGACTATACACTTGAACACGGCGTCTATTCCCAGGGCCACGCCGCTCCGCCGCGCGGCACGTGCGATCCCGTCGATATGCCGGCAGGCAGGCGCGAACCGAATATCGTCCGTTCCTGGGAAGAAGAATCTAAAAACTACCGTTGCCTGACCGGTGATGTGGAGCTCGTGAAAAGCAAGTGGCAGGCGAACGACGCTGCTGCATATAACTACCTTTGGACCACATTACTTTGGTGAGGTAAAAAAATATATCCTCCTTTAGTTTCTTGACTGCTTGACACGGCTAATGGTGCTGAGCAAAAGAAGGCCTCCTCTTGTAGTTATCCTACATCAGGAGGCTTTTTCTCTCAGTGTCCGTTTTTTGGGGTTCAATTCACTTTTATGTTGCGTTCTGCTTATGTTTTGTTGAAACGCTTACGAACGCAGCTCGGCGTTGAGCCGCTCTATATTCTTCCACGCAATAATATGCAGATGAATAAAAACCACCTGTCACAAATCATGCAACAGGCGGCAGATTACCATAGTATTTTTTCTTTACTGTCGGATGGTAGGTTTTCTGTTGTACATAATCAGCAGCAATATCAGCACTGCCCCCATGATAATGCTTCTGATTGGCACAGCCGTATTGATCGTTGATAAGAAAAGGCTCAGCATAACCAGCATGATCGTGCCGGTAAATGTCCCGAAGTAGTTTGGCTTGCCGCCCGAAAGCACGCTGCCGCCAATCACAACAGCGGCGACCGACTGCATCGTATAGCCATCAAACGTTGCGATTTGCAGCTGCCTGAAATAGCCTGCGCCCACAACGCCGCCAAGCCCCGCTATCAAACCGGCGATTGCATACGACAGCATAATCACACGCTTAGAGCGTATGCCGCAAAGTGTCGAGGCGGTTAGGTTCGTACCCACAAGGTTAAGGCGCGAACCGTATTGTGTACGCTTCATGATCAGCACGAACGCGATATAAAATACGAGCGCATAGATAAAGAACCCCGGTATGAATTCCAGATAACGCTGAGAAAGCGCATCGGCGAATTGCTGTGACACCGTGCCTCTCGGATAGGCTCCGGTAAATATCGGTTGGAACTTGGTGAGCACGTTAGACATACAAAGCGTCATGATCAGTGCGGGTATCTTAACATACGCCACAGCGAAGCCATTGATCATTCCGACCAGGAACCCGAAAGCCATGCAAATAATAATCACCGGTATGAGCATGTCATTGTTGCCGTTCATAATTTCAACCGCGAGGCAAGCCGTTGTGGACATCAGCGACCCTACGGAAAGATCAATACCACCCGATGTGATTACGACCATCTGCCCGGCGCTTGCAAACAGCAGCAACGACGAATTGGCGAGCACTGTAGCCACCGAAGTCAGAGAGAAGGCATCCGGACGCATCAATGACATGATGCCGAAAAGAGCAAACGCAAGCGCAATCGCCATTACAGAAGTATCACCGAGAGTCGATTTAAGCTTCTTTGCTGTCATTTTGTTCACTCTCCTTCTGATCCATTCTTAAAGCGGTTTTGATTGTCCGTTTCGCCCTGTCGCTCGCAATAATGGCCAGTATAATGCCAAGCATCGTGATAAGCTGGCCAGTAAAATCTTGATAATACGTCGATACCGAGAATCCGGGGATAATTCCCGGAAGAAACTTGGTGAACATATAGCTCGTCGCGTTATTTACGAGCACCATGAAGAAAGCACCCAGCGCTCCGCCGATCAGTGTTCCCCAGCCTCCCGTGATTAAAACTCCGCCAATCAATGCGGCGGCTATGGACTGAAGCGTCTTGATGTCTCCGTTTATCGGATTGGAGCTTGCAAGCATCAAGGTCCATGCAATGCCCGCCAACCCCACAAAAACACCACTCAGCAAAAACGCCTTAATGGTTGTTTTCACCGTTGAAATGCCCGTGAGATATGTGGCTTTTTCGTTGCCGCCGAGTGCATACATATCCTTCACGCCCGACCGTTTTTTAAGGTAGAACCAGACGAGCACGAGTATCACCAGTAAAAAAAGCGAATTGGGAATTCCGACGACATCCCCTTGATAAAGCTTCCAGAGTTCCCGCGCAACATGCCCCTGAGGCCTATCGCTGATAAGCAGATTGACCCCCTTTATGATAAAGGCCATGCCATACGTTGTCAGCATGGGAGGAATTCTGAAATAACCGATGAGCACACCGTTCAAGCCGCCGACAAGAATCGCAAGCAGGAACGCAATGCAATAGGCCGCCCAAACGGGAATCCACGGAAAATTCACCGGCATAATCACCGCGAATACGTTCACCAAGGACATTGTGATCCCGCTGGAAAGATCTATATTGCCCGATACAAGCACAATGACCTGCGCCATCGTAAGGATGACGAGAGGCATCGCGGTTGAAAACAGTGTCTGAAGTTTCGATGGATTAAAAAATTCACCGCCTTCCATGATGATGTTCAGAATCACAATTGCAATGATAAGTACCGTTCCCATGTATTCGGGTTTGCGTATAAACTTCATATAAAAGGCTCTGAAATTGTTGCTGATGTTTTTCACTTATGACAAGCTCCTTTCTGCTCACATAAGAATTTACTTCAGTCCCAGCATAGCGGTAATCAGATTCTCTTCGGTCTTTGTATCGCCTTCAAGTACGGCGTGGATACTGCCTTCAAAAAACACATGTATCCTGTCGGTCACCTCGAGAAGCTCGTCGTTATCGCTGGAAACCAGAATAACCGTAGTCCCGGAGCTTGCGGCGCTGCGCAGAAATCTATGCATTTCGCGCCTCGTCATCACATCGACGCCTTTTGTCGGGTCGTCAAGCAATAGTATTTTCGGAGATATGTATATCCACCTTCCGAATACGGCCTTTTGCTGATTGCCGCCCGAAAGTGAGGTGATCGGGTTGTTAATATCACCGATCTTAATCTCATAGTCGTCAACAATCTTTTGGGTTGATTTATTGACGCGCGATTTGGATATCAGGCTAAAATTGCTTTTTTGAGCCAGCCTTGCGCCGTAAATGTTTTCGCCGATCGAGCGTTGGCCGAATACCGATTCTCTGTTCCTGTCGCCTGATATAAAACCGATTCCATCTCTGACGGCGTCAGCAGGGTTTGTATATCTAACCTTTCTTCCGCCAATCGAAATCTGCCCGCTGCTGTACGGTATAACGCCATAAAGGGCGCGCAGAAACTGTGATTGTCCCTGCCCTTCCAGCCCACCGAGGCCAATGATCTCGCCTTTGTTGACGCACATTGACACATCATTGACATAACCATCAAGGCACAAGCCTTCAACGTACAATGCCGAGCCGGACGATCCGTTCACCGCGCACATCGCCCCATTTTGCACAGGTTCGGGCATCTTTCCCGTCATATGAAAAACGACCTTGTCGATCATTGTCTCATTAAGATCAACATCGGCGACCGATTCACCGTTGCGCAGAATAGCGGCGCGCGATGCCAGTCTGTATATTTCGCCCATCCTGTGGGTCACAAAAACAATCGATGTGCCTGACGCGGCAAGTTCCTTTAGATTTTTGAAAAGCAGCTCAACTTCGGTATGGTGAAGCGTCGCGGTCACCTCATCGAGCAGCAAAATATCCGGCTTCCAAGACACAGCCTTAACAATCTCTATCATGCTGAGCGTTGATGGCGGGAAATCCGCCGGATATGCGTCGATGTCACATTTAATATTATATTTTTCAAACAGGCTTTTGACGTAGTCTTTATTTGCCTTTTCGTCGATCCTGCCGTATTTTCCCCTTATGAAATGGCCGAGCATAACGTTTTCATAAACCGTCATGAGTGGCAGCAAGCTAAGCTCCTGATAAGCTACCGCGATTTTCAGCTTCCTTGAAACTTCGCTTCCGCTGATCCGCACTTCCTTGCCGTCTATCGAAATGACTCCGGAATCATGGCGTACGACACCCCCCAATATTTTTATCAGCGTCGATTTACCGGAACCGTTTGCGCCAAGCAGCGCGACAATCTCGCCCTTGTCGATATGGAATGATGCGTCATTAAGTGCACGTACAGCACCGAACGACTTGCTGATGTTCTTTAATTCCAGCAAATGAGATCATCTCCCTACTGTTTGTTTTTCATGGCGAATGTGTCTGAGATGAAAAGAGATATATTTGTTCATATTATAGTAATCGGGATTGTCTTTCAACCCCTCTCACCCCGTATTATAGCCGAAAGCTTTACTCGGGTGCCCCGCAGCAGGCCCGTACGGCAGCATGTGCCGTGCGGGCCTCTGCGAGATACCATACCCATACGTTAAGTTGAAATGATTGTTGATGCCTTATTGGAAATAAGCGTCTGCAGCTTCGTCCGTGAGATAGGTTGACATCTGATCGGTGTCCGCAGCATCTTTCCACATTGCCAAGGCATCCTTGAGTGTATCCGGCCTAACGGTGTAGGTCGGTACGTAGTAAGCCACTTCTGTTCCGTTGCCGTCTTTCTTAAGAACGCCGTCTTTAAACTGCTTGCCCTGAGCCATACGGACCGCGAGCTTTAAAGCAGAAGCGCCGATTCCCGGAGGATTCTCGATGACCTGGAAGTCAACAACCATACCGTTTGCGTTGATTCTGTCAAGCATTCGGATGTATCCCACTGTTTCGTCAGAAGTCATGAATTTGGGATAAGGGGCATTGGCTTCTTCAATAGCCTGAAGAATGCCGACACAAGCTTCTTCCGTCAGTATCGCGTCGTATTCGATACCCGCAGCAATCACCTCAGACATCAGCTTTTTGGACTCAACATCGCTCCAGCTGTGAGCGCCCTGATATACGATCTCGAAATTCGGGTTTGCTTCAAGATTGGCGTTCCATGTATCGCCGCGCAGGCCCGATCCCGTCGTCCCCGGCATACCGCTGAAGTTAAGAACCTTCGCGGGCTTTCCGTCAAAATGCTCTACGAGAGAGTCAAAGTTGGTTTGGGCCCAAACGGCTTGATCAGTCTGAACACCGATCACACCAGGATAAGGATAGATATTGTCAACCGGAATGGCGAGGATACCCTTTTCAGCCGCTTCTTCAAAGCAAGCGTCAAGGCCGCTGCTTCCGCCCGCGTTGATAAGGATGATATCATACCCATCATTGATGCACTGTTGGAAATACTGCACTTCAAGAGCAGGGTCCTGATTCGGGCAAAACGCCTGATACTGGGAAATGATGCCCTGTGCAATGTATTCATCAGCAACTTCTTTTAACTGAGCATCGTAGGTTGAGCGCCAGCCATGCGCATTTGTCCAGTTGATGGACGCAACTTTTAAGCCCTCAACGGCAGGGGCCTCTGACGATTCTTCCGGGGCAGCCGATGATTCAGCAGGTTCAGACGAAGAAGCAGGTTCAGACGATGCCGGGGGATTGCTCGCCGCACAGGCAGCCATAGAGAACACTACTATCAAAGCCAAAAATACTACCAACAATTTTCTCATTTGTATCTCCTCCTTATTGTTATACGCAAGAGGCGTTTCGCCTCAAAGCAACATGCCAAGAGTTTTTTTAAGTATTTTATAAAGAGATTAATAATATTATATATTCTTTTGTCTCATTGTCAAATGTTTTGTTTAACAAGATTTAATATTTACTCAAATAGTATATATGCGCCATTTAACCGCATTTGCCGTTGCATATCATCGCGAGCGCTGCCGCGCCGATCAGCGCAGCATCATAACCAAGCCCCGTCTTTTCAATCAGCACTTGCCTGCTGGCCTGATTGTATGTCATCCGTTTTACTGTATCAGCAAGCGCAGAGAAAAACAAATTAAATGCGTCCGATACTCCGCCGCCAATCACAACCTTTTGGGGATTAAGCGTATTGATTGCTGCGGCGAGCGCTTTCCCGATATAATATCCCTCTTTTTCATAGATACCAAGAGCAAGCCTGCTGCCGTTTCTGGCAAGCGCGGCTATCTCCTTGGCGCTCGCGTACTCGCCGCCGGCGTCCATAAACCGACGCGTGATCCCCGGGCCGGCCGCCTGTGCCTCCAGGCAGCCATAATTGCCGCACCCGCACAGGTATCCGCTTTGCTCTTCAACGCAGATATGACCCAATTCACCCGAGAAGCCATGGATCCCGCGGTAAATATGCCCATCAATATAAATCGCGCCGCCGCAGCCGTTGCTCACGGTCAGCCAGATAAAATCCGTATTATCTCTGCAGACGCCGAACAGCTTTTCCGCAAGTGCACAATTGTTTGCGTCGTTGTCGATATAAACCGGCATCCCAAGTTCCTGTGAAATGATCTTCGCGATAGGCACGCTTCGGATTCCCGAAAAACACGCCTCAATCCAAAGCCCGGCATCCGGATCGGCAAGTCCCGGTATGTTTATGCCCGCGCAGACCGGCGTGTTACCCTTTTGAGAAGCCAGCATATCCCGAGAGGCTGCCAGCACGGTCTTGATAACCGATTCTGCGTCCAGGCTTTCCCACGACGATTTCTCCTTATGAATAACGGTGCCATCCGTATCGACAACTCCGGTCATCAGCTTAGAACCACCGATGTCTATCGCCAATACTGTATTATTGCTTCCGGTCATTTTACCACTACCAATCCATGCAAATTAAAATGCCATTTCTTTAAACCGGCTGAGAATAGCCTCGCGTGTTGCCGTGCCCGTCGTGCCGATTTGCTGTATGGTGATGCTGGCTGCGAGGTTGGCGATCATCGCCGCTTCCTTCTCAGACGCACCCCTGCACAACGCACAAACGATACCGGCTGTGGCTGAATCTCCCGCGCCGCATATGTCGATCGGCCCATCCACTCTGACTGTTGGCACCTTCGTCACTTCATTATCCTTCACGGCAAATATGCCGTTTTCACCCCATGTGACAAAAACCTGTTTGCCCGTCCTTTGAGACATGGACAGCGCGCATTTTGCCACCAACTCTTCATCCACTGTTCCCTTCCAATCGGGATAAACAGCACCAATCGCTTCAAGATGGTTGCATTTCACTATCACATTTCTATATTGCATTGTATACGCACGTGAATCCGCATAGACAATAAGGTCAGGCCGGGTGCGGCCGAGCTCCGCCAGCGCATCTCTCACGCGTACAGTGACGGCTCCCGTATTCTCCTCAATCACCTGATCAAGTGCAATAACCGCGTCAACGTCGCCGCATACTTTATACAGATTCTCAATGATGATATCCTCAATAGCAGCAGGCGTTTTCTGTCTGTTTCTGATATCAAGCCTGTGCGTTTCTTCGAAATGCGGCTGCTTCATGAACAGCGGTTTGATGTAAGACGGCGTAAATGCGTCTTTTGTTCGGTAAAGATAATCGGTTTTTACCCCGGTGTCACCGAGCCCCTGTATCAGTTCAAATCCTTCACCGTCATCTCCGACAAATCCGACCGCATAAATATTGCCGACGCCAAGAGCTGCGAGATTGTTTGTGACAGTTCCCGCCGCACCCGGGGCAAGCCTTTTCTCGGTTACCTGATAGGCTGTCAGCCCTGTCTCGATCGATGGCTCGTCCAAACCCCGGTCGATCAGCAGCCATTTATCCAGAAAGAAGTCTCCGATCACCGCAATCCTGATTTGCGAAAATCCATCAAGCAGCTCTTTTAATCTGGCTTCATCCAACATGATCACCACCTTTATATTCTGGCAGACAGCTCACGATACAGCGCGCTCACCGTTTCTTTGTGATTCCCCTGTACATAAAAGCTCTCTCCCCCGTCCGCAACCGTTCGTGACATGATTGTCTTCCATGGGCGAAAATAATATCTTGGATCGCTCTTTTGCGGCGTCTCTTGCACATCCTGCCCTTCGAGAGGCAGCAGATCAAAAACCGCTGTTGAAAAATGCGCAATCTTCTCTCCGCGCTGAATGGCGACATTGCGTGCCATCGACAGACATTTCAGATATACCTCCGGCCCGATCACAGCTGAACCAAAGTTCAGGAACACGCCGCCTTCCAGATTCATCACGGACTGCGCGTAAACCAGAAAATCTGTATATGTCGTTTGTCCGAGTGCCGCACCATCACAGTTTGGGTGTTCGTGTATGATATCGCAGCCAATGCCCACATGCACGGTGACAGGAATCTGATGCGTCTCACCGGCAGCAAGCAGACTGATCTCCCTGTGCGGGAAACCTGACTGATTGATCATACGCCCAACCGATTCGCCTAGGCCAAGACGGTCCTTAGCCCCCTGCACAGCCGCGACGTTGATACCGCCCGTTTCATTCCAGAGCCCAAACTGGCCTTGGCTGATATACTTAGCGACACTTTCGGTCGTCGCCCCTATCAAGGCAAATTCATAGTCATGAATCGCACCGGCACCGTTGAGCGCAAAGTGCGTGATGAGCCCCTTTTCCATGAGTCTGATTAAAAGCGGAGCCGCGCCGGCCCGAATCACATGCGCCCCCATCATCATAATGACCGACGCGCCCTTTTCGCGCGCTTTGATGATCCTGTCCGCCAATGTGCTTAATGTCGGATGTTTAAAATCCGGGAGTGTCGCATCGGGATACATCATCACCGAAAGGTCTATATCATGCACACGCTCTTCTAACGGTTTCAGAACAAGCCGACTCCTGTCAAACTGTTCAAAAGGCATTTTCGTCTCCCCCCGAAAATAAGTATTCCAGCAGCTTTGCCGTTTCGCTGTAATCGGGTACGATGATGTCCGCACCCGCTTGAATAAGCCGGTCCCTCTTCCACATGTCTATACCGCATCTGGTCGCTTCATTAGAAGCCACACCGCATGCATAGCCGCCAACTTCCTTCACATTCTCAATCTCCACATATCCGTCCCCGATCCCAAGGAGCTCAGCGCCGCTCAGATGATTGGCCTTAATAATATTATTCACGACCATCTTCTTCGAAAAAACTTTATAGTCCTTCTGTGCGCCGTATATGCCGCCGTTGCAAAGCGGCGTGACCCCCAGAAGCCTTGCTTCGTTGAGCACATATTCCTCATCGGTGCCGCTTGCAAGGTATATGGTCACACCCCTTTCCCTTAAGCCGCTTAACAGCTCGAGTGATCCGGGAACGACCATCTCTTCAGGCTTGATGCTGCCGTTTTCAAGTCCGTCAAGCCGATGCTGTATCCTCTCGAGCAGCCTTTTATGGTACTCATCTTTATATACTTGAGGATCAGACGGGATCCCTCCGCGGGCGCTGACTTCCTCCGCAAGCTTGATGCACTGATAGATTGTTTGCTTACCCGTCAGAAAATCGACAAAATCGTTGACACAGCTTTCAATTTTATCAGCGGACTCAGCGCGCGGCGTGTCATTCAAAACCTCGCAGAAATACGGCTTCATAATCTGCTGCCAGCCTTCACGCACCAGGCTGATCGTTCCGTCAAAATCCAATAATGCAGAGTTGAATTTTGTTTTGGCCGGCAAATTCCTAATAACCTCTAAGCTCCATTCTGCTGCTCTCAAAGTATTACTCCTTCTCATTTCGTATGATTTCTCTCATGCACACCACAAGCGCGTGCTCCCATGTCATATGGATATCCTCGATTTCCTCCATAACGTCGGTGGGCGCGATGCAGCCCACATCACTCAGGGTATGCAGCTTGCCGCCGTCGCGGCCGGTAAAGGAGATGACCGTCATGCCCATCTCACGCGCAAGCTCCGCTGCCTTAACCACATTGGGCGAATTGCCGCTGCCGCTGTACGCCACAAAAACGTCTCCCTCGGAGCCATAGTTTTTCAGCTGCTCTGTGTAGCACAGGTTGAAATCAAAGTCGTTTGCAAGGCACGTCAGTATCGGAACGCCGTCACAAAGCGCCATGCATTTGAAGCGCTTTCTATTCTCTAACGATAGCCCTTTTACAAAGTCGTTTGCAAAGTGGGAAGCAGTCGCCGCGCTTCCGCCATTACCGGCAGAAAATACCCACTTGCCCTCGCGACGCGCACGAAGCAGCACCTCGGCCACCTGATTCAGCTGGTTGAACGGTGTTTTTTTCAATGTTTTGCACGTATTGTCCGTGTAGTCCACCAAATGTCTGATCATATCCATCATATCACCTCATAATTCATCTCTCCGCGGACTTACCGCAGGGATTTTTCTATTTCTTCCTGCGACGGCTCAACAGGATCGGGCGTGAGCCCGGGAATGTACTTGCACGCTTCATAGAGCGCTGCCGCGGCTTTGCCGTGAACCGCCGCCACATGGTGAATATACGGCCCGTAAATGAACCTGTGTTCCCACTTAGGCCAATCACCGAATTGCGCCCAAAGATAGGTTCCCACGTTTGCGGGTCCGTCGGTGCCCCTGCATTCCCCCATCAACAGGTTATAATTACCGCCAATCCCATCCATCTTGCAGACCGTGATATCTCCGCCCTTGAGTTCCCAACGACCGGCCGCGGGACATTGGCCGCCAAACTGATCCTCCACCTTCGCATTCTCCTGATCCTTTGCGAGCGAATAGGGGAAATTGCCGCAATGCCAGAGCAGCTCCGCATTGGGGTTATCGGGATGCCGCACAGTGAGGTCCGCGAGAAACGCGGGCGTACTGCCGCGCCGCGCCGCCTGCAGCAACGAAACGCTGACCGCGCCCATAACGTCCGTTTCGCAGGCCACGGGCAAGCCCTCATCTGTGAGCTCACCGTTGACAAAGCACGGGAAAACGCCCAACGCCTGCTGCAACGCGTCCCAGCACTGTATACAGAGTGCCGAAAGCTGTTCGGCATCTGCCCAGCGCTTCATAACCAGCTTTAACGCCGCAAGACTCCTCATAGCTTGCTCACTGACCGTGATAAACTTGTACTTTTGTTTAAACCCCTCTATGATGCTCATATATTGAAGGTCGGTACTCTTCATCACCTCAAGCACGTCGTGTTCGATAACAGCCAGCGATATCGGCACCACTTCAATACCAAACTTTTCGAGCAATTCGCTTTCGTTATACATGACAGACCAGAAAGCGCCCGGCCTTGTGTCGATCTGCCCAATCCGCAGGCGGCGGAATACCTTGACCGCAGAAGCAACGGAAAGAAAATTCCTGTATCCACGATCGAACGTATCGCTGTCCACAGAGCTGTTTGTCATATAAGTAAAGGGCACCCCCAGCCGCGAAACCACCTTGCTTGTTGCGAAAAGACCGCACTGTGTATCGCGCATGCGTATGCCATCGGGAAGCCAAACATCATCCTGAGGACCCCACAACAGCAGCGGCTTATTAACCTTTTTGGCCACCTTGGCGACCGCGTCTTCCGTGCCGAAGTTGCAATGCGGCGCGAACACCGCGTCCACCTTCTCTTCAATGAAACGCTCTGCCACCCTATCGGCGTCCAGCCCTTCATATATCAAACCTTCCTGGTTCAAAAAGTCGAGAGTGACTAGCTCCGCATCATATGTCCTGACCTTTTCTTCAATCAGACGTTTATACTTACCGGCTTCTTCTTTGGAGAACACCTTTCTTCTGGTGGGAAGAAAGCCGATTTTTAACTTATAACGTTGTTTGTATTCCTCCAGCATAAAAGCCTCCTGAAAAGTATTTTCTAGTTCTCGCTGCGAACAGTCAGGCTGATATATCACCACCTTCAGCATTGCGTCCCCGTCGGTACATATCGCCTGCGGAAACCAATTATTCGCTCACCACACCCGGTTCTCCGCGCTTCGCCCTGTTGAAACCCTTTTATATTCATCAAGTAAAGCCCGGGCTTCACCTGCAATACATGGCATTACGCCCTTTCGTGCTTTTTACCGAGTTTCAGCCGATTCTCAGACGCCGCTTCTCGGCGTATTTCTGATGAATTCACGAACGTTCTTCATACTCATATCAGGCGAGGTGGCGCCAAGCCGCTGCACGGAAAATCCCGCGACCGCATTTGCAAATTCCAAACCTTCTTCAAGTTCCCACCCGTTTATAAGCCCCGTCAAAAATCCGGCAACGAAATTGTCTCCGGCGCCGGTTGTATCCACCGCCTTGGTCTTATAACACGGGATGCGGCCGCATCTGCCGCGGGATTTGTAAAAGCACCCGTCTTCCCCCATCTTAATCACCACCGTGATATCACTTTTTGCTTCGCGTATGATCACATCCGCGATGCGCTCAGGATCAGACTCACCCGTGAGGTATTTTCCTTCCGTATAGCTCGGAATGAAGTAATCAAGATATTCAAGGCTGCTTCTGATGCCGTCGAAGCCTGTTCCATAGCTGTCATGCGTCACATCGGCGCTTGTGGTCGCTCCGTTTTCCTTCGCCATTTTAAAAAGCTCGCGGGCACCTGACTTGTCTAAATACGGGTGGGCAAAAAAGCTCCCAAGATTAACATGGCGCGCCTGCCTGACTGCGGCGGGATTGATGTCTTCCAGCTTGAGTTCCTGAATGCTGCCGGGCAGAAACAGAAAGCTTCTGTCTCCTTGTTTATTTACCAGCACCACGCTGATGGACGTCTTCAGGCTCGCATCCATACTGACACAGCGCATATTGACGCCACTTTGTTTAACTATTTTATAAACTATGTGCGCGAAAGCATCGTTGCCGATCTTTGTTGCGAGCGCCGTTTTTATGCCGAGGCGCGCCATCACCTGCGAAACGTTTGCGGCGTCGCCGCCGGGAAGCACGGGAACCGCATCCAGTGTGAGGGAGTCCACCGAAAAATCGATGGTTTCACACGGCAACTTAAGCGGTATATCCGCACACAAAATCCCCACGTTCAATACATCAATGACTTTGCGCATTCTTTAATCAGCCTTTCCGCAGCTTCCGAATATCTCCATTTTCCGAATAGTTTCCTGTTTAACCGCCTCTGCGATCATTACGCATTGCTTAATATAGCTCAATTTATTATCCGCGGCATTATCGCGAATCGAGGCCATTGCTGTGAGTGTCAGATCCGTATGAATATTGACCTTACAGATACCGTCAACAATTGTGTTTTTAAAATCCTGAGCTGTCAGGCCGGACCCACCGTGCAGCACGAGCGGCTGGCTGACCGTGGCATTGATTTCCTTCAAACGCTCCAGATTGAGTTTCGGTGTTTCTTTATAAACACCGTGCACCGTACCGATGGATACCGCGAGCGCGTCAATTTGCGTCTGCTCGGCAAAATACTTCGCTTCCTGCACATCCGTGTAGATGTGGTCGTCGCTTTGATACAATTCGCCAAGGCCGGATACGTGTCCCAGTTCAGCTTCCACCGATACATCCAATGGCCGGCAAAGCTCCACTACCCTTTTCGTGATTTCGATATTGTCTTCGAGCGTCTTGTCTGACGCGTCGATCATCACAGAGGTGAAGCCGCAGTGGACTGCACGCATAATGAGATTAAAATCCACCGCGTGATCAAGATGCACCGCAACCGGAACCGTTGCCTTTTGCGCCATGTCAATGATCGTTCCGGCGAAACTTTCCATGGGGATAAGATCCTCAAAAGCTTCTCCATACGCGATGATGACCGGCGATCTCGTTTCTTCCGCAGCGTCCAATACGCCTTTGAGCATCTCAATATTGAAAATATCGAAATTACCCACTGCATACTTTTCCTTTTGAGCCTTAGCAAGCATCGTTTTTAAGTTACATAGCGCCATAAAGCCATTCCTATTCTGAATATTTAATCGGCTTATCCGATGAGCCGGTTATTGTCAACATCGGAGAACAATTGCTCCAGCACGATTGTGGAAGATGCCTGACCGAAGATATCGTCCACAGGGTTATGTATGATTTTCATGTCGTTTCTGTTGAGAAGAGCGGTTTTTTCAAACACTCTCGCAACGACATCGTTAAAGTACTTCTTGGCTACCTTCATCCATCTGCACTCCAGTATGATCAAAGAAGGGTTATATGAATTGATGATGTTCACCATCAATGAGCAGATATATTTGGATACTTTCTCAAATGCTTTCTTCGCCGCTTCGCTGCCATCCAACGCGCGACGCGCCAGCATATCCACCAGATCAGCTTCGTCGTAATCACCCTTGAGTGTTTCCTCTAGCTCGCTGTCAGGGGTTCCGGCATCTTGGGCAAAGCCTAAATAATTCTCGATGATCGCTTTGTTTGATGTGTACATCTCAACACAGCCGTTGTTTCCGCATTTGCAGCGCGGGCCGTCCGGATTGAGCGTGTTGTGCCCATTTTCGCCGGCCAGACCGTGATCGCCGTGATAGACGCTGCCGTCGATCAGCACCGCGGAGCCGATGCCCTCACCGATAGAGCAATAAACCACATTCGGCCTGTTTTCCGTGATGTCTAGCCATTTTAAGTATGCCATGTGGGCGTTTGTGTCTCTTTCAATATAGGTGGGTATCCCCGTTTCGCCTTCGATGATGCTTTTCAACGGAATATTAACCCAGCTGGTCAGGTTCGTCAAATGACATACCAACCCGCTTTCATAATCAACACGACCCGGCAGCGTGATGCCGATGCCAATGATCTTGGGTGATTCATCATTCATCTCTGCAAGAATTTTGTTGATACTGCGCACAATCATGGATATCGTATTTTCCACGCTTTGGTCTTCTTTTAGTTGTACAACGATACCTTTTGACACCTTACTCGCACTCATATCAAAAAGGTCAACCGTGATGGTATTTAATTTTAAATTGATACCGATGATATTATATGCGTCATTATTAAGCCGGTAGATAACTGGCTTTCTGCCGCCTATTGAATTGGCATAACCCTCTTCAGCAACGATGTTTTTACGAACGAGTTCACTGACAAGCGTATTGACAGTTACTGTTGTCAGCTTTGTCTGCTGCGCGATTTCGGGCTTTGTAATCAGTCTGTTTTTCTTAATCACCTTTAATATTTCGAGCATATTATTTTTTCTTAACATTGCCGTTGTCAGCACGATATTTAGCCACCTTTTAAGACACTTTGTTTAACTATTTTATTTACAAATTGATTAACTCTTGAACAAATGAAATTATAAATCATATCACCTCCAACGTCAATAGCACTCCGAAAAAATTTAGAAAAAGAATTAGATATTGATAAAAGGCTTCTGTATGATCGTTTTTCCGAATTGTGTTAAGTATATACCTCTGTTCTAGACAAGTACCCCAGAAAACAGAAAATGCAAATTCACGGCAAAAAATTTTTTCTAGTTTGACAACCAGCAGTTCATATCCTAGTAAATTTCGTCTGCCGGGTATAGGAGGAATATCCCTTCCAGAATCTTTCTCAAGACACAAGGAGGTGTTAATGGTATTCTAATATCAGAAGGGGCGCAAACTGGTCACAGACAATTTGCCTGCTTTTATTGATAACACATAGTCTGACGACCATAAAATGCTTGGCGAAAGGTTATGTGTATTTCCTCACTTTATGAAAGGAGCTGAAAACATGGCAAAATTTTTCAAAAAACTCTACGTATTTCTTCTTGTCGTAATTATGTGCACCAGCATGTTCAACGTACAGGCTTTTGCCAAGGAGACTCTGGAGTCCGGCAATATCTGGTACGGAGATGAAGTCTCTGTTGATGTAACTGCCGGTACCGAGGGCTATACCTACATGACATGCTTCCAGACTCCCCGTCATGCTTATGAGATCAGCAATCATGTTGTGGATAATGCAATTCCCCAGACGTTTGCTTTGGTCGACACGGTCGAATATGATGGCGAGACTTGGACTCCGGATGGACTTTATGTCAGCGGACAGAGCAACTATGAAGT
>JAEZNC010000005.1 GCA_023441905.1 Bacillota bacterium
ATTCAGGGGTACTTGATATGCAAGATGTCGGGGCATTTTGTACAAACGCTTTTTCTGTTGCCGTGCTGGATGAACTGCCGGATATGGTACGCGTGATTGATGCGCACGGGCGAATTCTTTATGCCAACAGCGCGCTGAAAGAAAGGTTTGGCGAGAACATCGGGAGCAAGTGCTTAAAAATGCCGGGTGCGACGAACCGATGCACTGACTGCATGGCGCTCCGATGCATGAAGGAAAGACGGCGGTACAACACCATCACACAGGTGCGCGGGCATATCTATTCCGTAAGCACAGGGCCGGTTGAGTATGAAAACGGCGTTTATGCACTTGAGATTTATTCCGACATAACAAAAGAACAGAATTTAAAAGAGAAGCTGATGGCGAACAATTCGCGCATGATGAAGGATTTGGAGATCGCGCGCAGCCTTCAGCTTTCTATTTTGCGCCATACACTGCCCAAAATTAAAGGCTACCGTTTTGCGGCCGAGTTTTTGCCGTGCGAAGCGCTCGGCGGAGACATGTACGACTGCTTCTTAACGCGCGACGGACGCATCATCATGTATATTGCGGATGTATCGGGGCACGGCGTCATGCCTGCGATGCTCACCGTTTATTTGAGGCAGGAGATGTTTGCGCAATGCAAGGTGCCGGGCGTCACGCCCGCACAAGTGCTGCACAATATTCAGGATTCATTTGAGGAACTCAACACAGAGGAAAGCATTTATATCACCATTTTCATTGTCGCAATGGACCCCGATACGGGCGCGTTTGTGAGCGCCAACGCGGGACACAGTGTGCCGCCGCTGATAGCCGGTAACGGCGAGCTTAAGGAAATTCTACTGCCCGGCACACCCATTTGCCGCTGGATGGACAACGCACGCCGTGACGAATACGCTGGCGTGCTGCAAAAGGGTGAGCGATTGTTCCTTTATACCGACGGTCTCGACGGCATCCATACCGAGCAGGCATCACGGCGGAATTTAAGTGATATATTATTGAGCGAGCGCCAGCACGGCAGGCAGCTGCTAGACGAGATCAAGAAGAAATTTACGCAGACGCGCGCGGACGATGTGACGATGCTGCTCTGCGAACGGGACAAGCTTTAAACCGAAACCGACGGCGCCTGATCATGGGCGCCTTTTTTATTTTCGAATACTCCCAGCGCTCTCTAAAGATATCAATATACATTGACATTGAAGAATCCATAAGCCGTCCCCTCGGGGGCTGGTGGAGCAAAGCACCGGATGAGGGGAAAGCACTTATTGAATATTTATCATCTCGTCAGCCGCTTGCCGGCGACATCATTCCCAAAGAGGTTACGGCACAAACGATTGTAATTTTAATAGGTGTTCGCGTCTAAAGCTACTTACGCCTGCCGACCGGCTCAACTCGCCTTAAGGCGATGCCGATACAAGATTGCTGATCCCGTTGATGTGTTGCTCCGGCGCAGTCGTAGGATGGCTATTTTGAGGCAAAATCCTTCATGTTGTCTGTGAGCCAGCCGCCGACAATTGAGGTGAACAGCTGCGGCTGCTCAATCTGCAGATTGTGCCCCGCCCTGTTAAGCACGGCGTAGGTGGCATTCGTATAAATCCGCATCAAGTCAAACTGGTCCCGGTAACCAACCTCCGTATCCTGTTTCCCTGTAAGGATGAGGCAGGGAGAGGCAAAGGGTTTTTCAAGCTTGTCCGCATCAAACGAGAACGCCCCGTTGAGCACTTCGCTTAAAAAATACGTGTTCTGAAGCGGCAGCGCGTCGTAGATATCGGCCTTGTACGAAAGCCATACATTCTGCGTCAGTATCACGTTCATATATTCAAAGCTTTTGCGCTCTGCCGGGCTCAGTGTGTTTAAAAACGCTTCGTCCTTCTCCATCACGCACAGGGGCACCACGTTACCTTTACGGTATCCGGGAATCATGGCAGGGCAGAGCAGAATGACCCCTGCCACCCGAGACGGTTTTTTGCAGACCATGCCGCGCGCGAGATAGCCGCCGTATGATTCACCCATCACCACATACCTCTGGCCGTGGATAATTTGATCCAAAAACGCATACAGCGCATCGAGCATTTCGTCGGAAGTTTTGATATGCGGCCCCGCTTTTGATTGCCCCATGCCCGGCAGATCAACATAAATGCGTTTGAAGCCGGAAAGGCCGTTGCTGAATAAAGGCTCCATGGGGCCGGAGAGGATGCGGTGGTCTACCCCCCAGCCGTGCAGCAGCACAAGCGGAATGCCGTCCCCGTAAATTTCGTAGTATATCGATGTGCCGCCGTGTAAATCCATCATCATATCTATCACCAACATTTGTTTATTATTGTTGATTATATACGCAAGACAATTGACATGCAAACATTTGTTCTAATTTTCGCGGATTGAGGGAATAGAAGTAGAATCGGCTAAGCTGGTCTAGCGTATAACCTTTTATCGTTCGCCCTCCACGGGCTGTCACCGATAGGTGACCGGGGTAGAGAAGCTTTGACTCTCATAACATCTCTTTGACAATCTTGTCGCAGAGGCAGGTTTTGCAGACTTTGTCTGCAATAAAAAAAGAGCCCGATACAGGCTCTTTCCAAGTGCCGATATACTCCTTCTTATTTCATTCTGTGGAGCGTAGCGACGTGACTGCGAAGTGAAAACGTATCCACGGAAAAACGCTGCGCTGCAAGCTGTACTTGCTGGTTGGACTGTAAACGCTCTTGCGCATACATGTGTGCATGCGCTTTTGAGGGTTTTCTCTCCTCCGGTTACCTATCAAAAGCGGCCCCCAATCCACCCTAAAAGGTAGAGGGGGCCGCGACACTTCGGTTATAGTTGTAATTATCAGCTCGCTGCCGCCATAAGAACGACAGTTTTACTCGGCATCCCTGCCTTTACAGCATCAGGCGGTAAATCGCCGCGACGTCTTGTTTATTGAGCTTGACAAAGCCGCCGATCGTGCCCTGACGTCCGTCGCCATAGCACGCCATTTCGGCCATTTTTTCGATATCCTCTTCCTTTGCGCCGAGCTCAGCAAAATTGGTCGGCAGGCCGATCGACTTAAAAAACCGCTTGAGCGCGTCGATACCCGCTTTGGCCGTGGCTTCGGGGTTCCAAAAATCCATCGGGACGCCCCATACGCGCGTTGCCAGCTGCGCAAAGCGCGTAACATCGTGCTGCAAATTGTACATCATCCAGGCCGGGAACACGACAGCAAGGCCCGCACCGTGCGCGCAATCATAAATCGCCGAAAGCTCATGCTCAATATCGTGGCTGGCCCAGTCCTGAGAGCGCCCGACGCCGCATGAGTTGTTGTGCGCCATCATACCGGCCCACATGATATTCGCGCGCGCGTCGTAGTTGTTTTCGTCTGCCATCGCGCGCGGTGCTTCATGTATCATCGTCATCAGCAGCGCTTCAATCATCCTGTCGGTGACTTCCACCTCTTTGGTGTTTGTGAAATACCGCTCGAAAAGGTGCGCCATGATATCCGCAACGCCGCAGGCCGTTTGGAACGGGGGAAGGGTTTGCGTGAGCGCGGGGTTGAGTATTGAAAACGCGGGACGGAACGCTTCGCCGCTTGCGCCGCGCTTAAACATACCGTTTTCCTGTGTAATCACGCTGTCGGGAGAGCCTTCGCTGCCTGCCGCCGAAATGGTTAAAATCGTGCCGACGGGAAGCGCCTTGGTAACCGGTTTGCCCTGAAAGAAATCCCAGAAGTCGCCATCATATACTGCGCCTGCCGCAATCGCCTTAGCGGAATCAATCGCGCTGCCGCCGCCCACCGCGAGCACAAAATCGATACTTTCCTTGCGGCACAGCTCAATACCCTCGTACACAAGGCCGCTGCGCGGGTTCGGCTGTGCGCCGCCCAGCTCAACATAGAGCAGCCCTTCGCTGGCAAACGAGGTTTTCACGCGGCCCAAAAGGCCGCTCTTAATCACGCTGCCGCCGCCGTAATGAATGAGCACCTTGCTGCCGCCAAAACGTTTGACGTATTTGCCGGCCTCGTTTTCCTGATCTTTTCCGAACACAAAATAGGTGGGGCTGTAAAATGTAAAGTTGTCCATAAGCTTCATCCTTTCGCGGCTTATTCATAATGATTATAGGTTACTGATTATTATTATAATTTAAGATGCAAAGAATACAAGCAGGCACATTTTTGTGCCCGAGGGCAGTGAATAAATATCTTAATCCTCGCCGGTGCATTGCCGGTTGGTCACTTCAAATCGGTCACCGATGTTCTTCTCGCCCCATTCGCACATCATCTCAAGCAGCGGGTAGAGCGAGTGCCCGAGCTCGGTGGCGCTGTATTCCACGCGCGGAGGCTGCTGTCCGTAGTCAACGCGGGTCACAAGGCCGTCCGCCTCCATCTCGCGCAGCTGCGTGGTCAGCGTTTTTTTGGGCAGGCTCTCGAGGAAGGTGAAGATCTCGCCGTAGCGCTTCGCGCCGTTTTCAATCAAGTAGTTTAAAATCAGCGGTTTGCATTTGCCGCCGATCATTTTAAGGGTGACTTCCATCTCGCATGTGACTTTGATTTTTTGTTTCATAGCGCCCTCGTTTTTTGTCTCTGTTATCTATTCTATCATAACTCAAACGACAAAACGAGCCATAATGGCTCGTTTCAGAGCATCAAAGGCCCTATAAGGGTGGATCGAGGGCTGTCACCGATAGGTGACCAGACTTTATTGACAGCATAAAGGGAGCCATGCAAGGCGCGTCTCGGTGTTTCAGAGAAAACCCAGAAGACATTACCCGGCGAACCTTGCGAGCTCCTTTGTGAACTTCTCTTTTTCGTCAATGAACAGGAAATGCCCGCTCTCTTTAAACGGCACAAGCATCAAGTTTTCGATATGTTCACGCTGCCACACGGAGAGCTGCGGTTTCACCACCTGATCGTAAACGCCCTGCAAAATCAGCGTGGGCACCCGAATCATATCGACGTCTTCAAACAGCTGTTCTTCACCAAGCCATGTGCGCGCGATGGCTGCGGTGGCCCAGCCCGAAGCCTGCAGCCCGAGCTGAAATATCCAGTCGGAAAGGGCCTGCGTGACGGGCTTGTGGAAGATCATCTTGCCAAAATCGCGCAGCATCTGAGGACGGTCGGTCAGTGTGCCTTCGATAATATTCAGCACATCTTCCTTTGGCAGGCCGTAGGGGAAATAGGGCCGCTGCACGAGGCTTGGGGCTGCCGAGGCGGCGAGCACCAGCTTGGAGACGCCGTAACCGCCATGCCGTGCCATGTATCGAATCGCAATGCCGCCGCCCGTGGAATGCCCGAGCAGCGTGAAGCGACTGAGCCGCATGGTATCCACCACGCACCTAAGGTCGTCTGAGAGCTGGTTGTAATCATAGCCGTCCCACGGTTTATCCGATTTTCCAAAGCCTCGATAGTCAATGCCGATACAGCGAAAGCCCATGTTGGGCAGCCGGTCAAACTGGTATTCAAAAAGGCGGTGGCTGCCGGGCCAGCCATGGACGAATAATATCGTCTTGTCTCCTGCGGGATTAAGGTCTTCCACAAAAAGCTTCACATCAGGCTCAACACGTATGTAAAAACCCATAAGGGATTCCTCCGAAAATACAATCTTTCGGTTTAAAGTATTCGAGCGGATAGGTTTTCGTGCGAAACGCAGGGTTTATGATGCCTGAGGCGGTATGGATATTCAAGAGAATATGTTATATTATATGCAAATGGCAGATAAGGGAAGGAATAAGCATGGAGTATGTGAACGCTAAGGAGTATTTCGAGCAGGCTGTGAACCTCCGCTTTGAAATGATTAATAATTTAAGCTGTCTCCCGGGATTTGAGATGGATGAGCCGTTTAAAGAGATCACACGTCGGTTCTTTGCGGATGGCGATCAGATGACGTTGCTGGCGGTGGATAACGGCGAGGCGGTGGCCTGCGCCACGATTTGTTATGTCACGTGCCTGCCGACGCGCCGTCATCAAACGGGAAAACGTGCGCACATTATGAATGTGTACACACGGGCGGCGTTCCGCAGACAGGGGATTGGGAAGCGGCTCGTGCAGATGCTGATCAGTGAAGCCAGAGAAAAAGGCGTCACGCATATGTCGCTGGACGCGACGGATATGGGCAGACCGCTGTATGAGGGCCTTGGGTTTCACGAATCAGATGAGTACATGGAAATCAGCTTTTAGCCGAAATTTCATTAAAGAAAAGCGCGTGAAAAAGTCCGAAGAGTTTCGGCGTACAAAGCTTATGTCGTTTAATATCGTGTGAAATCGTTGATATGGTGCGGTTTCGCATAGATTAGAATCTTTTAAAATTAACTTCAAGTAAACTTCTTTTCAATCATTATTACTCGTAACTCATATAAAATCTCAAGAAGTCTCTTACTCTTCTTTAATCTTGATAACGCCAAAGATTCTCTTGCTAAAGACAAAGAGTCATGATTCTTATATAATTTGATGGATAAGACTCTTATAGAAGAAAGAGTCTCAGCTTGATGATAACCCCCTCCTTATGTCATGCTGAGGAGCGGAGCGACGTGAGCATCCCAAGGCAAACGCTTTATACATGGGATTTCTCGACTCGCTATCGCTCGCTCGAAATGACACGCAGGAGCTTTGTCAGCAGCCTGAGACTCTTATAAAGGACAAAGATTCTTAATGATTTATATTCATTAAGAATCAATATCTTGAAAAAAATAAACTAAACAAAAAAATAAGAATTTGTGAGGTATTTGAAGTGATAGAAATTGCTACTTGGATAAATAAATTTTTAGAGGTATTAGATGACACTTTTAAAGAGCGAGTGTGCTTTGTTGGTTTGCAAGGAAGTTATGGACGCGGTGAAGCAACTGAAACAAGTGATATTGATGTCGTTGTGATACTTGATGAGCTTTCTGCCACGGATATTCGAGTTTATAATACGATGTTGGATACATTACCAAACAGAGAATTGATTTGTGGTTTTCTTTCAGGAAAAAATGAGATTATGAATTGGGAGGTATCTGACCTTTTCCAGTTCTGCCATGATACTAAGGCTATAAAGGGAAGTCTTGATGAACTGCTACCTTTGATTGACACTGCGAGTGTTAATAGAGCAATCAAAATTGGCGTATGCAATATTTACCATGGTTGTGTCCATAATATGCTGTATGAGAAAGACGAAGATGTTTTGAAAGGATTATATAAATCCGCATCTTTTACTATACAGGCAATCTGTTTTAAACAAACAGGAAACTATATTGGTTGTCAAAAAGATTTGCTTGATGTTATTTCCATAGAAGAAAAAGTTATTGTTCAGATTCTTTTAGATATAAAAAATGGTGGGATTGTTGATTTTGAAGAAATGTCCGAAACTCTTTTCAATTGGTCAAAAAAATGGATTAATAGAATTTGAAGATATGCATAAATACCAATTTATAAAAAAGAAAATGACCATAAGCTCTGTGAAATCATTAAAAATATGCACCAAATTTGCACGAAAGCACATTTTAGGGTATAAAGAAAACCCCGAAAACACTGGCGTTATCGGGGTTTGTTGTAATCTCTGTAAGATGGAAATTATCTCTTGGAGAACTGGGGCGCGCGACGAGCGGCTTTGAGGCCGTACTTCTTTCTTTCCTTCATTCTCGCGTCTCTTGTTAAGAACCCGGCCTTCTTCACGATGGTGCGCAGTTCCGGTTCAGATTTCACAAGCGCGCGGGCGATACCGTGACGGATCGCGCCGGCCTGACCTGTGTAACCGCCGCCTTTGACGTTAACAGTCACATCGTACTTGCTGAGCGTTTCTGTGAGCACCAGCGGAGACTTCGCGAGCATGCGCAGCGTCTCAAAACCGAAATACTCTTCGATCGTTCTCTTGTTGATGAGCATTTTGCCGTTACCGGGGGCAATGATAACCCGCGCGACAGCGCTCTTTCTTCTTCCCGTGCCTAAAAACTGTATCTTTGCC
>JAEZNC010000191.1 GCA_023441905.1 Bacillota bacterium
TCTGTGCTGCGTGATTTCTGTCCAACCGCCGTTGGACGCGGAATAATAGCAGTTGACGAACGCTGAATCGCCGTATTTTAAAACTTGATTGACTGTTTCGTTGACTGCCTGAATGCACCTGTCCGTAGATGCGTCATACCCTCTATACACCTGGGCGCGCGCGCCGGTGTCATCCAGGTCGTAGGCGCTGCTTCCCGCACCCGCCATGCGAAGCGCCGAAAAGGTGCGCGCGCATACCGCCTGGGCTTTGAGAGCTTCCAGCGGGAAGGAGTTGCTCATTTCATAGGGAAGGACGCCGCAAAGATAGGTTTCCAGATCGAGTGTATTGATAAGCTGGAGCCCGCCGCCGGATACGGTGAACTTAAACTCGCCTTTGTAGTATCTGGTTTTATAGTCGGGATGAACGATACGTATCATGCTGTCCGCTGTGGGAGTAAGGGTCACATCCGGACCTGTTGTCAAGTCTGAACCGGCGCTGTTTCTTAATGTAACATTGGACCCTTGAACAAAAACCGTATAACTATCCGGCCCAATTACACCCTGCACGGCACCGCCGACGGACAATGTGTAATTGTTATCCAATGTGAACCCAAAACTTGTCGGCGATCCGATCGTCAGCAAAACGCGTATATTCGGACATGCCCCTGCGAGAGCTATTGAGGTTGACCCCAGCAAGAGCGTCAGCAGCAAACTAAGACTCATTAACATTCCGGCCAGTTTTTTCTTCATTCGTAATCTCCAGTTTCCCAATGGCGTAAACACACAGACGCGGGAGTAATATTGTAACAATAACGCAACAATTGCGTAACAATTTGCCTTACACACTTTATATCATATAATAACATAAAAGTATAGTCAAAAATAGTGATTTTGCAACTTTTTTTCTTTAACAATCAAGACAAAGCTATATGGACAACTAAGCGGGACCCGCAAATTATTATATTTGAAAGTATATGTAAACATATAAGGCGGCGTGCATCATACGTATGTTTTAAATGTTTTTTCCGATTTTTTAACGCCATATATAAAAATAGTAAAGAAAAAATGAAAAACGAAATTCTTTCGTAAAAAAGGACGTGTTTTTTACCCTATTTGCAGAAAACTGGCAGAGAAAAGGGGTGCAGATATGAAATAAACTGTAAAAATTGTTCATAATCATCGAATTGACTTATGGACAGTCGCATGTTAATATTCTGGGCAGTGAGATGGTTAGCAGTACTAACCTTAGTTATTATACATATTCTATTATTATGATTTCTGCTAAACCGTCAATGGAGGAATGTATGGATATTGAAAAGATTTTCAGCTTGATGGACAAAGCAGAAAAATCATCATTCAGCAGAATCGAGATACAAGTGGATGACATAAAAATTTCTCTGGAAAGGCAGACGGCATCGGCTGCCGTCACCTCACCTGTTTTTGTTCATCCCGCGCATCAAGCCCCCGTGACGAATGCAGGCTGCAATGACGATGACCCGCAAATCGACGACCTGTTGATCGCACCGATCTCCGGTGTTTTTTACGTAGCCAAAGAACCGGGTGCCGAACCATTTGTGAAGGAAGGGCAGCAGGTTCGCAAAGGGGAGACAGTTTGCATCATTGAGGCCATGAAAATGATGAACGAGATCTGCGCGCCCAAATCGGGCGTGATCGAGCGCGTCCTCGTGGCAGACAGCGAAGCCATTACGGCAGGCGACGCTTTGTTTGTTTATGCAAAGGAAAGCTGACATGATGACCGTGTTAATTGCGGCGCGCGGTGAGATTGCCGTGCGTATCATCCGCACGTGCAAGAAGCTGGGCTTAAAGACGGTGGCGGTTTATTCGGAGAACGACCAAAAAAGCATGCACACACGGATCGCGGACGCGGCTGTATGCATCGGGCCAAGACAGGCGGACAAAAGTTATCTCAACATTGAAAGCATCATCGCGGCAGCACGTGCTTATAACGCGGAACTGATTCATCCGGGTGTGGGTTTTTTGTCGGAAAGCGCGGATTTCCGGCTGGCCTGTGAGGAAGAAGGCATCAAGTTCATCGGCCCCGATGCGGAAGCCATGCAGCTGCTTGGGGACAAGCAGCGCGCACGGCAGACCATGATTGACAACGGATTTCCCGTGGTGCCGGGCTCTGAAGGCACTGTAGACAGCCTGGCCACAGCGCTCACCATTGCAAAAAAGGTGGGCTATCCGCTCATGATCAAGGCAGCCAAGGGCGGCGGCGGCAAGGGAATCCGTATTGTACGCAGCGCCGGAGAGCTGGAAAAGGAGTTTCCGCTCGTCTGTCGGGAAGCGGAGCTGGCTTTCGGTGATAAAAGCGTGTACATGGAGGCTTACCTGCCCGACGCGCGGCACATTGAGGTGCAGATACTCGCCGATGAGCACGACAACACGCGCCACTTTGGAACGCGTGAGTGCAGCTTGCAGCGCAAGAACCAGAAGCTGCTTGAAGAAGCGCCCGCGGTGAATGTGGATGCGTCAGTGCTGCAGGGCATTCAGGATACGGCTGTGAAAATTGCGCAGTGCGTGAATTACAAAAACGCGGGGACCGTCGAGTTTCTGCTTTCAAAAGACAACAAATTTTACTTCATGGAAATGAATACGCGTATTCAGGTGGAGCATCCTGTGACGGAAAGCATATTCGGCGTGGATCTCATCAAGGCGCAGATACAGGTGGCGCTGGGTCATCATCTGACGATTCCGCAGGAGGAAATCATTCCGCATGGGCATTCCATCGAATGCCGCATCAATGCCGAAAACGTGGCGCAGAACTTCCAGCCATCTCCGGGGCGCATCAAGACGATGACATTACCGGGCGGCTGCGGCGTGCGTATTGACACAGGCTTTGCAGCGGGCGACGAAATATCGCCGTTTTATGATTCGATGATTATGAAGGTTATCTGCACGGGTGACGACAGGCAGGAGGCCATTGCACTCAGTAAGGCCGCGCTGGATGAATTAATCATTGACGGCATTGCGCATAACACCGAATTTGCGCGGGCGATGCTGGCTGACAACGATTTTCTGGCAGGCCGAGTCCATACAAAATGGATCGAGAAGGTATTCTTGGCCCGTTTTAGTCAGGAGAAGCTATGAACTTGTTTAAAGAGACGATAGGCTCCGGCACGTCGTCAGGGCATAAAGAAAGCGCTGATATTGAAAAGCTGCATTGCGATAAATGCGGCAAGGATATCATTGCGGATATTGTTCATGCAAACGATTCGATTTGTCCTTATTGCGGCGCGCTGTTCCGTCAGCCCGCCTACAAGCGCATCGAGATGATTGTGGACCCGGGCAGCTTTATCGAGATTGAGCGCGAAGCGGAGAGCAAGGACCCTATATCATTTCCCGGGTATAAAAACAAAATTGAGAACGAGAAAGCCAAATACAATTTGCAGGAAGGCGTCGTGATCGGCAAGGCGCGGATCAAGGGCGTCAGCACGGCGCTCGCTGTGATGGACTCATATTTTATGATGGGCAGCATGGGCACGGTGGTGGGCGAGAAGATCGTCATCATCACCGAATTTGCCACGGTGAACGAGTTGCCGCTTGTGATCTTCTGTGCTTCGGGCGGCGCGCGCATGCAGGAAGGCATCCATTCCCTGCTGCAGATGTCGCGCACAACCATTGCTCTCGCGAAGCACGGCGAGCAGCAGCTGCTGCACGTGAACGTGCTGACGCACCCAACCACGGGCGGTGTGACGGCGAGCTTTGCGATGCAGGGCGATATCACGATTGCGGAGCCCGGCGCGCTGATTGGCTTTGCGGGGCCGCGCGTGATTCAGCAGACGGTGAAGGAGGAGCTGCCGGTAGGCTTCCAGACCGCAGAGTATCTTTACAAACACGGCCTGATTGACCGCATCGTGGACAGGAAGGATTTGCGCGACACATTGGGAGAGGTGCTGTCGCTGCACGAGCGGCGCGACGCACATAATGTGAAAACTTTTGTAAAGGAAAAGGGTGACGATGGCATTAAAAGAGGTTGATCGCAGTGCCGAGGTGATGCCGTGGCAGCGCGTGATGAGCGCGCGCAAGGAAAACAGGCCCCAGGCGCGGGATTACATAACAAAACTTTTCAGCGGCGTCTTTGAAGTCAGGGGCGACCGCGTTTATGGCGATGATGAATCCATCATCACGGCGATTGCGTGGTTTGAGGGCTGGCCCGTCACGGTGATCGGCCAGCAAAAGGGGCATACGCTCGAGGAGCGCATGCGCTGCAACTTTGGTATGCCGCACCCCGAAGGGTATCGCAAATCGATGCGGGCGCTCGCGCAGGCCGAAAAGTTCGGAAGGCCCGTGATCTGCTTTGTGGATACTCCCGGCGCTTTTCCGGGCGTACAGGCGGA
>JAEZNC010000218.1 GCA_023441905.1 Bacillota bacterium
GTATAGAAACGGATACAGGACAAATATATACGCTGACGTGAGCACAAAAAATACGATCAGCGCCAGCTTGAGTATTTTAAGCCAGAGCAGATCGTATGTGGTCTTTACGGTAAACTTTAACATGCGTGCCAAAGCCGAAAGCGATATGGTCAGCGCGGCACCGTATATGATATTCATCTCAAATCGCTGCGCCACGGCCATTGAATAGAAACAGAAGTAAAGATAGATGGCTTTGCTAAAAAGCCGTTCCGTATCGATCGATAATGTGTTTGCCGTCATTTTATGGAATTCTTAGAATCCCCCTCTCTTGGGTGTGAAGTTATAGCCTTCCTTATCCCATATGGACAGCCAGCCTTTGAGCTTTTCTAAAAACGCGTCGTTATTCTGCGTTTTGGCCAGCATACCGATCAGCTGTTCCGTCACCTCCGATGTGTTTCCGTTTGCCATGACTTTGCGGATGGCCCATATGCCTTCGAGCTCCTTTTTGGATAGCAGCAGCTCTTCACGGCGCGTGCTTGATTTATGCAGATCGATCGCGGGGAATATGCGTTTCTCCGACAGCTTCCTGTCGAGATGGATTTCCATGTTACCCGTGCCTTTAAACTCTTCATAGATGATTTCATCCATGCGTGAGCCCGTATCGATCAGCGCCGTCGCGATAATGGTCAGGCTGCCACCGAATTCGATGTTTCTCGCAGCACCGAAAAAGCGTTTGGGCTTGTAAAGCGATCCAGGATCAAGGCCGCCCGAAAGCGTGCGGCCGGTAGGCGGAATAATGAGGTTGTAGGCGCGCGCAAGCCGAGTGATGCTGTCCAGCAGCACAACCACGTCCTTGCCCTGTTCCACAAGGCGCTTGGCACGTTCAATCACCATTTCAGATACGCGCGTATGATTCTCGGGTTTTTCATCGAATGTGGAATACACGACCTCGCCTTTGATGGATCGCTGCATATCCGTCACTTCTTCGGGACGCTCGTCAATCAGCAGCACAATGAGGTTCACATCGGGGTAATTTGCGGTAATGCTGTTGGCGATTTTTTTAAGCATGATGGTTTTACCGGCCTTGGGGGGTGAGACCACGAGCCCTCTTTGCCCTTTGCCGATCGGGGATATCAAATCAATCAGGCGGATCGCAAGATCGCGCGCGGCATCCGGCCGCTCCAGTGTGAGGCGCTGTTCGGGATGAATCGGTGTTAGGTCTTCAAACGGACGCCTTGTCAGGCATTTTTCCACCGTATCGTCGTTAACCTGCTCAATATAGAGCAGCGCGTTCAGTTTCTCCGCGTCTTTGGCCGGGCGCGTTTTGCCTTTTACCTTGTCGCCGGTCTTGAGGTTGAATTTACGGATCTGTGCCATCGATACATAGACGTCCTTGTTGCCCGGCAGATAATTTTCGCTGCGCAGGAAGCCATAGCCCTCGGGCAGCACTTCGAGTATGCCCATGGCATCGCCGCAGTCACCCTTGTTTAAGAGCTCATTGACGGCGTCGTTGCCCATCACATATTCAATAATCTTCTTTTCTTCGCTTTGCGGTACCTGCTCAGCCGTCTCCGGCCTTCTTTCCGCTTCTTCGCGCTCGCGCCGCTGAATCACATCTTGCTGATATGTGGGAATATCATTGGAATCATATGAAACGTCAGCCGGTTCATAATCTTCACTGTCTTCATAAATATCTTCAGGCTCATCATAAGTTTCATAGACTCTGTTTTCCATGTTCTTCGCGCGGCGGTCGAGCTCGTATAGCATATCCAAAAGCTCTCCCTTACGGTATTTGGTCACAGATTTAATGCCAGCCATTTTTGCAATTTCGCGCAAGTCCATTAAACTTTTTTCTTTTAACAAACTGATGTCCAAATGTGAATCTCCTTTTAATTATAAAAAAATGAAAATACCGCTCAAAGTTAAACGCATACCCGACAATTTATTTATGTCAAATTGGGAATAAAACGTACTTAAAGAAATTCCAGCCCATCAGACCAAACACATTATATATTCGCGTTTGTTATCTTGTCAATACTCCCCCGTTCCATCGGACAATAATACCCATAATATACGAAATTAATACAAAAATAGTGGCATGGACCGTGCTTTTTACACCAATATGTTTGCACATATTTGAGCCTGTGAAAAGACATAATAATAAAACCGGGAGGAGCGAAATGAACCTGACAGGCAGACAGACGATATACTGCACCGTTGCGTCTTGTCGTAACAACAGCCGCAATCACCGCTGTTTGCTTGACTGCATTCAAGTCAGCCCGCTGGCCGGCACTGCCGATTCTTCGGAAGAGAGCATGTGCGACAGCTTTGAACGAAAGGATGAATAATATGAAATCTCTAAAATGCCGGGCGACCGACTGCGTTTACAACGCAGAGGAGCGGTGTGCCGCCAATATGATTCTTGTGAGTAATACGTCTCAGGAAACATACTGCGACACATACACCAAGGAGAATACGTTTGTGGCCGCTTCCGTAATCCCAGCGGATATGGAATTCGGCAGTGAACTGGATAATCATGTCCCGCGGATCTCCTGCAACGTTACCCAGTGCACATTCAATAAATCTTTCCACTGCCGGGCCACCAATGTGGAAATCGACGATGCGCATGATTCGGTTATTTGCAATTGCCTGACGTACCGGCCAAAGTGAGCGGCCGAGTTTTTAAAGCAAGAGAAAAACCACAGCAGTTGCTGTGGTTTTTTCCCTCGCCTTTTCGGATAATAACAACATTAGGGGAATGGGTTTGGATGATGCAGTTAAATTGTGTCGTTCCTTATCCAGCCACGTTGTGTAAATAGGGTGTGAATGTGGTTCGATCAGCCTGCTTTAAGCGCGGCATTATTATTTTTTGTGCGTCTTGTGTTTGATATTTCTCCCCATCTATTTCACCCTGCGAATCAGGGCTTAGGCGCAAATAAAAAAACCTTCAATCTTCGGCGGCCGGGCTGTCATATCCAAAGGATTTAGACCCCGTAGCTTTGCGTCCCCGGTTTTCACCGGGTTTGCCTTTATCGGCTCAAAAGCCAATATCAAACATTCAGTTTGTATTATTATACCACACAAATTGTATAATACAATACTTTTTAATAAAAAAAGCAGTGTTCGCAAGATAGGCCAGCAATACATATACAATGAACACTGAATATAACATACGTCCCGGGGACATAAACCACAGACATCGAAGGTCACGCCGGACAGGTGAAGAAGGATCGGCTGGCGGGCAGATTTTGCGATACCCATGCTGCGGAATCAAATTTTTGCAGCACTGTTTCTGCATTTCCTTCACAAACACCGGCTCAGCATATGCGGACCATACCGATGTACAACATCGGGCTTGTAATCACACAGCGAGCATAAGCACCGTTCAATATCTTTGACAAATCTGCATGCAGGAAAAAAATAAGCTCCCGCCCGGCTTAAATTCCGGGCAGGAACCCATAATTACCAACGGATTAATACTTTCCGAAACCGCCGTCTTCGAGCTCAATAGGCCCCGCTGTCTGTTCGATACGAAGTCTGCTTTGCGCGAAAGACGGCGTGCCCGCATCTTTTAGCACGAATTTGCTGACCATCTCCTTGAGCATGGCCGCCTGACTCGATAGTTCCTCCGCTGCAGCAGCTGTCTCCTGCGATGTCGCCGAATTGGTCTGCACCACCTGAGACATCTGCTCAATGCCCATATTCACCTGACCCACCGCCGAAGCCTGCTGATTCGACGCTTCCGCAATCTCACCCACCAGTTCAACGGCTTTCTGAACGCCGTCAACGATGGTTTTAAGAGCCGCCGCCGTCTCATCCGCAATTCTCGTTCCTGCATCCGCCTTTTTGATGGATCCTTCAATGAGCTCTGTGGTTTCCTTGGCCGCAGACGCGCTGCGCGCCGCAAGATTCCTGACTTCCTCGGCCACCACAGCAAAGCCTTTCCCATGGACACCGGCCCTCGCCGCTTCCACCGCCGCATTCAGCGCGAGAATATTGGTCTGGAACGCGATATCATCGATCACCTTAATGATCTTTGATATATTCGCTGAGGAGTCGTTGATTTCTGCCATGGCCTGCTGCAGAGATTTCATTTGTTCGTTGCCTGAAACGGCACTGTCCTTCGCCTGCGCAGACATCTCGCTCGCTTTGTTCGCGCTCAGCGCGTTCTGCCGTGTCTGTGCGGCAATCTGCGTCACCGTCGCTGTGAGTTCTTCGATGGACGACGCCTGCTCCGATGCGCCCTGAGAGATCGCCTGACTGCCGTCCGACACCTGCGATGTCCCGGCCGCCACCTGCTGCGCCGCTGTGTTGATGTCACCCATCAAATCATTAAGCGATCCGATAATATTGTTGATTGATTCTTTAAGCTTGATGAAATCACCCACGTATTCCGCGGTGATGCCCACGTTCAGGTTGCCTTGTGCAATCTCACCAAGCACATCGGAAATCTCGTGGATATAGCTGCTGATCGTGCTCATGCTGCCGTTGAGAGCATGCTTGATGACCGCGTGGTCGCCGCGGTAGTCACCCGACACCTTGGCGCCGAGATTGCCTTTTGCAAGCTCTTCGAGCACCGCGCTCGCTTCATTCACCGGTTCTATCACCGCATCGAGCGTATTGTTAATCCCCTCCACAATTCTCTTGTAATCTCCTTGGTGCTTGTCCGCGTCCGCTCTTGTGGAAAGCTGCCCGGCCACGGCCGCTTCGGTCAGCATATTCGTATCCGTAACCAGCGTTTGTATGGCTGACAGAATATCTCTGAAGGAATCGAGCAATTGACCGACTTCGTCTTTGGATTGATAACTTGTTCGCTGAATATTCGTATCTCCGACTGCCAATTGTTTCGCCACTCTGTTCAAATGCCGAACAGGCTTGCTGATAGAACGAGATATAAAGATACCCAAAATGACCGCCAAAGCGACGGACACGACCGCAACAATAATCAGCGTGGCCATTGTGGAAGCCTCACTGTCCTTCACAGTCCGCATGATTGTGTTGGCAGTAGCCACATTCGTCGCAAGGGCACCTGTCACCGCGTTTGTCGCCTCCGTAATAATCACGGCGCTGCTGTCTGCCTTCAGCAATTTATAGGCGTTGTCAAAATCACCGTTAACCCCTGCGCTGATGATCTTATCACGAATATCACGGAATGCATTGATCTTCTTTTCCAAATCGGCATACATAGCTTTTTCACTATCAAGCAAGCAAGTAGCCTTAAACTGCTCCAAACTTCCCATCAAATTCGCATCCGACTCAGCCGCTTTTTCCTGAGTTTTTAATGCTTTTTGAACGTCCTTATCAATGACGACATCTCTCAAGAGTGCACGTTCCGTTTGGTACTCGCCGTATAAATGCCCCAAATATCCCTGCGAGTTCCCGTAATTCACAAACATGTTCTGGTATGTGTTGTTTGCATCCGTTAAAGAACGAATACTCAATGCCGCTGTCACGGCCACCATCACGGCGATCACCAAAAAAGCGGATAACAGCTTCACTGCAATCCTCAGATTTCTAAACCACTTCATTTCCCCATCCCTTTCATTCGCTGTCATAAATTTGATTTTAATTTTTACTAATAATAATCATTCCGACTTAACAACCACTTAACATCTCACACACCTTCGTCCTTATTTTCTATCGGGCTTTTATCAAATCTCTTAATAGGAATAATAATGAATAATAAATAAAAAAATAGGAGAGTGAGGAGCAACACTTTTGATCAGTCGATAAAACCGTAAACGCCAAAAATGTGATGCCGCGCCAAAAAACCAATTATCCAATCAAATTTCTCTTAAAATCCTGCTTCCATAGCAGCAAGCGCCGTCCATACATTTGAATATTCTTTTAAACAACAACTCAGCAGGCTCATTTTACAGTCTCTCAACGCCCATTCTGCAATGGAAATCAAAACCCCAGTTAAACCGGTGGTTGTCACTAGCCCTCAACGGGCATATTTCCGGGTGCGTTTCCATACGTACCGAAAAAGACCTCTCATTGCATCATTTGCACTGCGACTGCCAAAGCAGTCGTCCGGGATGAGCTTTGCTTTTTTAACATGTCATGCTTTATTCGAAGCTTTCCTATTCACACCGGCATAGCCTGGTGGATGATAACGTTAAAGCCCAAAAAAAGAGAGCTGCGTTCTTTCACAGCCCTCATTTTTGTTACAACAACGGATTTGTTGATACCGATTTTGCGCCTTACACCAACGGGCGCTTTGCATTAGTATTTTCCAAAATCGCCGTCGTCTGTTTCAATGGGTCCCGGACTTGGGTTATCCCGCCCCATGCTCAAAGACGGTACATCAGCCTGATCAAGCACAAAATTGCTCACCATTTCCTTGAGCATGGCGGCCTGGCTCGAAAGCTCCTGCGCAGCCGCTGCGGCTTCCTGGGCTGTGGCTGAATTGGTCTGCACCACGCGCGACATCTGTTCAATGCCCATGTTGACCTGACCCACAGCTGTGGCCTGCTGATTTGATGCCTCCGCAATTTCGCGCACCAAATCAACAGCCTTGCCGACAACATCCACAATGTGCGACAACGCCCCGGCCGTCTCATCCGCAATCTTAGTGCCGTCCTCGGTTTTTCTAATTGATCCTTCAATGAGCTCAGTCGTTTCTTTTGCTGCGTTTGCGCTGCGGGCAGCGAGGTTTCTGACCTCTTCGGCCACCACGGCAAAGCCTTTGCCGTGGATACCGGCTCTGGCCGCTTCCACCGCCGCATTTAAAGCGAGTATATTGGTCTGAAACGCAATATCATCGATGACTTTAATGATTTTGGAAATATTCGCAGAAGACTCATTGATGCCGATCATGGCCTGCTGAAGGGCCCTCATCTGATCGTTGCCTTGCAGCGCCTTATCCTTAGCCTGCTCAGACATTTCGTTTGCTTTATTTGCGCTCAGCGCATTCTGCCGCGTCTGTGACGCGATTTGAGTCACTGTCGCCGTCAGTTCTTCGATGGAGGCCGCCTGTTCCGTAGCACCCTGTGATATCGCCTGACTGCCCTGAGAAACCTGCATTGTCCCCGAAGCCACTTGCTGCGCGGCCAGATCCACATCGGCGAGCAGCGTCTGCAGCTCTTTCGCCTGTTTCTCTCCTCGTCTTATGGTGGCCTTGATATCCGTCAAATCCTTGATGATAATCAGAGCACCGATGACTTCTCCGTCATGAAACGACGGAACACCGATATAATGAATTTCTTTCACCTCATCGTCATTCGGACGCGATAATGTTTCTCCCTGCTGAACGGTTTTTAGCTGCATCGTGCGTGCGCATGCGCATCCTTCCGTCCCGCAGTCGTCCGTTCTGAGAACATCATAGCATTTTTTCCCAATCAGTTGCTGCTGATCGTTACCGGTCATTTCCGCACCGCTGGCGTTGATGAACTGTATATTAAATTCTTTATCGATCTTCAGAAGCGGGCTCGGCATCTTGTCGATTTCATTCACAAACGTATCCACAACCGTATTGACGCCTTCAATCACCTCTCGATAGGCACCATGGTGCTTTCCCGTATCAATCCGTTTAAAGTACTGTCCATGAATCACATCTTCAGCCTGTATCTTGATTTGCGCTGTCAATGCCAGCACAGATTTCATAACTTGCTGAAAGGACCTCAAGAGATCTCCGACTTCGTCTTTAGCGTTATATTCTATGTTTTCAATACCCATATCTCCGTCGGCGACCCGCTTTGCCTCTTTGGACAAATTAACAATCGGCTTGCTGATCACGCGTGATACGACGATTGCTAGCAGAATGGACAACGCCACACCAACCCCGATCAGTATGAATAATACCGTATTCAAAGAAGATTCAGACGTTTGACCCAAATACCCCACGATGCCGACCGCAATCATCACCAATGCAATCAGCAAATAACCCAAAATGATTTTTGTCGCGATCTTTCGATTCTGAAACCAGCGCATGTTATCTCTCCTTTGTATTATCTTTTTTTATTTGATTGAACAGTAAAAAAGCATTTCGCCTAAATCAAAAGACGCTCGGGTTCGGTAAAATGCTTTATCGCCTGTTTGTTTTATACAGCAGCTCAATATATATCTCTCTCTTCCAAATATAATTCACCGTATAATTTATCGGATTTTTATGATAATAACTTAACTAAAATTGGCTCTGTTGTCTTATTATTTTCCTGTATAAAAAAATGGGGGGCATCGATATTCGCAGCCCCTCAAATTGTAATAAACTTTTTATCATAGCTGGCATGTATAGATCGGCTACGCAAAACACCATGTCTCATGCATAGTCTATTGAATGGCATTTCCCGCCCGTTTCATCGGCGTTTTCTGTGCCTGCACAACACAGGCATAGATCTGTCCAGTAAGAAACGGTGTATTGTCAGCCCACGCAAGAGATCAATCAATACTTGCCGAAATCCTCATTGCTCATTTCAATCAGTTCCTTTCTATCCGCTTCTTTTGGACCCTTATTGCCGGAAAGCAGCTTATTTGCCGAGTTGTTCTGAGCCTCTTTCAATTTAAATTTTCCCACCATTTCCTTGAGCATCACTGCCTGACCGGAGAGCTCTTCTGCCGCAGCCGCGGCTTCCTGAGACGTGGCAGAGTTTGTCTGCACCACCTGTGACATCTGTTCTATACCTCTGTTCACTTCACCGATGGCCGTGGCCTGATGGTTGGATGCAGCTGATATCTGGGCAACCAATTGCACCGCATTCTCCACGCCTTCCACAATGCGGGACAGTGCATGTGCCGTATCATCCGCAATCTTTGTACCGACCTCGGTCTTTTTAATTGACCCCTCAATAAGCTCAGTGGTCTCTTTGGCCGCCGCCGCGCTGCGTGCGGCCAGGTTCCTTACCTCTTCGGCCACCACCGCAAAGCCCTTGCCATGGATGCCCGCTCTCGCCGCCTCCACCGCGGCATTCAGTGCGAGTATGTTTGTCTGGAATGCGATATCGTCAATCACTTTGATAATTTTGGAGATGCTTGCCGACGATTCGTTAATGCCGATCATCGCCTGCTGCAGCGCCTTCATTTGAGCATTCCCCTGTACGGCACTCTCTTTCGCGACTTCGGACATCTCATTCGCCTTGCCCGCGCCGACCGCATTTTGCCTCGTCTGTGCCGCAATTTCAGTGACTGTCGATGTCAGTTCTTCAATAGAGGCCGCCTGCTCGGTGGCACCCTGTGATATCGCCTGGCTCCCGTCAGATACCTGAGATGTGCCTGCGGCAACCTGTTGCGCCGCAATATTGATATCGCCGAGCAGTTCGTTCAGTGATAAAATGATACCGTTGATGGATTCCTTGAGCTCAATAAAATCGCCCTTGTATTCGGACGCAATGCCGACATCGAGGTTACCCTGCGCCATTGCGCCAAGCACATCAGAAATTTCGCGGATATAGCCGCTGATTGTGTTGATGCTGCTGTTCAGCGCGTTCTTGATCACCGCATGATCACCCTGATAGCTGCCCATCACATTCACATTGAGGTTGCCTTTCGCCATCTCACTCAATACAGCGCTGGCTTCATTTACCGGCTCAATAACCGCGTTCAATGTGTTATTGATGCCCTCAACGATCTTTCTGTAGTCGCCTTGGTGTCTGTCAGCATCCGCCCGGGTTGAAAGCTGTCCGTTCACGGCGGCTTCGGTTAACATATTGGTGTCGGCAACAAGCGCCTGTATCGCATCAAGTATGCCCCTGAACGATTCGAAAAGCTCTCCCACCTCATCTTTAGAGTGGTAATTGGTGCGTTTAATATCCGTATCCCCGGCAGCCAGCTGCTTGGCCACATCATTGAGATGCCGAACCGGCCTGCTGATCAACCGAGATATGAAAATACCCAGCAGCATGGCGGCCACCACTGCCGCAGCCACAATGGCAATCATGATTGTTTTTGTTGTGTCCGTATTGGCATCCTGTGCTGCCAAAATAGCTTGCCCAGACTCGGCATCAAAATCAACAAATTCGTCAATGCAGTTCTGTGCGTCCGCCACCGACTGTACCGAAGCATCCTCCCTCATATACTGACAAGCACCATCAAAGTCTCCGCTCTGTCCCATAGCCACAATTTTATCGCGCACCTGAGCATAAATCGTGATATATTCTTCAAGTTCTGAATACCCCTGCTGTTGTTCCTGCGTTGTGCACGTACCCTTGTAGAGTTCAAGGTTTTTCATCATTTCTTGATCAGATCCTGTTATTTTCTCTACATAACCTGCGGTTTTTGCAACATCGGCTTCAATGATAATATCGCGAAAAAGTGCACGCTGTGAATTGAATTCCGTTGCAACATGTCCCAAATAACCCTGCGAGTTACCGTAATTGGTGAACAGCAAACGGCTTTGATAACTGTTGTTTTCAAGCGCAATCAAACCGTAAACCCCCACAAACCCGGTTATCACCGCCAAAAGCAGAAAAGCTAATATCAATTTCACGGATATCTTTAAGTTTTTAAACCAATTCATATAGACCCCCTAATTTAATCCTTTCACGATTTTTGTCTCTTCGTCATTGAACAGCCTGTCACAATCGAGTAGCAGCCTCACCTGAGCGTTCACCTTTCCGATTCCCGACAGATATCCATTGCTGTCCGCTGTCTTTATTTTCGGTGGCGGCGCAATGTCTTTTTCATCAATCGCAAGCACTTCGGTCACACTGTCAACAATCAGTCCAATAGTGAGCCTGTCTGTTTCTACCACCACGATGCATGTTCTGTCCGTGTATTGCATCTCTCTTTTGTTAAGACGGCAATGCATGTCGATCACCGGAATGATCTTGCCTCTCAGGTTGATGATGCCCTTCACATAGCTCGGCGCCTCAGGAAGCGAATTGACTGCCTGCATACCGATAATCTCGGTGACATACCTGATTGGAATGCCATAAGCCTCCGTGTCAATCAGAAATTCCAGGTACTTCCCGTTTTGTGCATCTTCAATTTCTGCCATCTCATCGTGTTCCAATGTCATTGATTTTCCCCCTCTTTTTATAGTGATCGTGACCATTCGTCGTTTTGTCGCAGCACCTCCTAATCCTTCTTCCGGTTCAGTTGCGGTTTATCATCAATCCTGATATCCTTTTCGTTATCCAAAAATATCAATACAATATCAGGGTCAAACTGTGCTCCTGCATGTTTTGCGATTTCTTCGCAGGCCTCTTCATGTGTTCTTTTTTTGCTGTACGGTCTTTTGTGTGTGATTGCGTCATATGCATCGCAAACAGAGGTCACTCTTGCGATTAACGGGATGTTGTCGGAAATCAGACCATAAGGATAACCACTGCCATCCCACCGTTCATGATGAAAAACAGCAGCATCAAAAATGCTCTGTTTCAGCGATGGTTTGCCTTTGAAAACGTCTGGATTTTTTTCAATAAATTCTTGTGCATACAAGGGATGCATGGTGATTGTTTCAAATTCTTCGAATGTTAAAGGGTCTTCTTTGCAAAGAATATCAGCCGAAATCCACGCCTTGCCTATATCATGGAAAAACGCATAATGGCCGAAAAGTGTAAACTCCGGGGCGTTATCCTTGTATGGGGCATATCTTAATAAAATATGGAGCAGCATGGAAGTGAGAACGCCTACACGATGCATGTGCGCAATTTCGTCGGGTGGAATAGACCGAAGCACAGCATCCAATGCTTGATTTGAATAAATTTTAACCCCCACTATTGCTGCCTTTTCTGTCATGTATCAATAGAATCCATTCTGTAGTATAATTAGATAAAGCTGATTGAGTTATTTTATTGATTTTTCAGCTATAATGCCGCAGTATATCTTATACTGCGGCATATGGCTGAAAAGGTGCTTAAAATAAGGGCTGTTCCATTTTGTCAGCAATCTGTGACGGCGGATTGCCCGATATTGAAGTGTGGATGAGGCTGAGCTTCTCGATTGCTTTTTTCTTTTGTTCCATCAATGAATGCGCATAGATATTGAGTGTGTTGGTGACAGAAGCATGTCCCAGCAACTCACTGACCGTTTTTATATCGACCCCCATTTCCAGCGCGCGGGTCGCAAATGTATGCCGAATCGTGTGAAATTTTCGATAACCGATATCGGCTCTTTTTAAAATACTCATGTAGTACTTTTGCAGTGTGCGGGTGTCCATCGGTGTCGGCGCGTTAGATAACACAAAACACTCTGCGCGGTTTATTGCAGGCCCTTGAAACTGCCGCAGCATCGCCGATAAAAAATCTGGCAAAGGAATCTGGCGATTTGAACTACGATTCTTTGGGGAACTGACATACAAAATTGTTTTATTATCTCCATTCCCAAAGTTCTTCTTTCTTGATAGTGTCGCATTAATCATGATCGTGTTTGCTGATGTATCAATATTGCACCATTTGAGCGCGCCAATCTCCCCTAAACGCAGACCTGTGTAAAAGCAAAGCAAAATACACAACGATTTTATATTGTTGTGAAACAAGAGGATTTCCTCAATTTTTCTTTGTTCTTCGAACGAAAAAACTTGCACTATGTTTGTCTGCTTCTTTGGTAGCCTAAGCGTCTCCAAAAAAATTTTCTTATAATCTTCCTGCAGTATGGATCTCAGCGCCACCTTGAATACGGTCAGAATTTTATTCTGATAAGAATACGAAAGTGACGTATTATTGCTGATATAGGTGACAAAGTTCTCGAGTGTTCCTTTCGATATTGTTTCCATTTTTGACGTTTCCAAATAAGGATAGACATATGTCTTGATACAGTAATAGTAATTCTCATATGTCGATAGTTTAACCCTTGTGGAACAACCCTCCAGCCAATTCTCCAATTGCTCCAATATGTTCGGGACCGCATCGTCAGGACTCTGTTTTTTTATACTCTTATTTTCTTCACCTTCTTCCTTGATTTTTTTATTTCTTTTTTCTTTGGCTTCGGTATATGTTTTCCCATATACCGAAATATAATGACCGTCCCCTTTTTTGATTCTAGCCTCCCAGCGTCTATCTTTTCGTTTGTAG
>JAEZNC010000254.1 GCA_023441905.1 Bacillota bacterium
CTATTGCGACGCTCGAGGATATATTAGAGTGCCTTGGCACCACACTGAAAGATTTCTTTGCGGATATGCAGGAGCAGAAAACCGTCTACAAAAAGCAGGACATGTATGTTAAGACGGATACCGAGCAGGGCACCGAAATCGTCTGGCTGATGCCCGGCGCGCAAGGGTGCTCGATGGAGCCCATTCTGCTGACGCTGAACCCCAAGTCCACCACCTGGCCTGACCCCCCGCATGAAGGCGATGAGTTTGGATATGTGCTGCTGGGCACTGTCACACTGCACCTTGGCGACAAACAGATGCGCATAAGGCGCGGGGAAAGCTTTTTCTTCAGCCCCAAACACACGCATTATCTTGAGAACACAAGCAATCAAACGGCGAAGGTGATCTGGGTATCGTCGCCGCCGTCATTTTAGCGCTTCCTGGAGAAACGAAGTATGAAAAAGATACTCGAGCTTAAAAACATCAGCAAAGACTTCGACAAGGGCGAGGTGTTGAGCAACATCAACCTGTATGTGCGTCAGGGTGAATTTTTAACGCTGCTCGGCCCGTCTGGCTGCGGCAAAACCACGCTGCTTCGCATTATTGGCGGGTTTGAAACGCCGGATACCGGGCAAGTTTTTTTCGATGGAAAAGACATCACCTCTCTGCCGCCGTATATGCGACAGGTTAACACCGTGTTTCAGCATTTTGCGCTGTTCCCGCACCTCAATGTATACGACAATATCGCCTTCGGGCTCAACATCAAGAAGCTTCCCAAAGATGTGATTAAAACCAAGATCACAGAGATACTCGCGCTGACGGGTCTCTCGGGCTTTGAAAAGCGGCATATCAGCAAGCTCTCGGGCGGCGAAAAACAGCGCGTCGCGATTGCGCGCGCGCTCGTATGCGAGCCTTCGCTGCTGCTGCTGGACGAACCGCTTGGCGCGCTCGATCTTAAACTCCGCAAAGCCATGCAGATTGAGCTTAAGAACATGCACAAAAAGCTTGGCCTCACTTTTGTCTACGTCACGCACGATCAGGAAGAGGCGATGATGCTCTCAGATACGATCGTGGTGTTAAAGGACGGCGTTATTCAGCACGTGGGTACGCCCGAGGATATCTACAACGAACCCAACAACGCGTTTGTCGCGGATTTTATCGGCGAGAGCAACATTTTGCCCGGACGCTATCTCGGCAACGAACGTGTTGAATTTGCGGGCGCAACATTTGACTGCCTCCCCCACCCGTTTGAGGCAGGTGATACCGTTGATGTCGTGGTGCGCCCCGAAGATATCGAGCTTAAAAAATCCGGCGGTCAGATCAGCGGCATTGTCACATCCTCCGTTTTTATGGGCGTCCATTACGACATTCGCATCATGGACGACAACGGCAACGTGTGGCTCATACAGTCGACAAAAACGCCCGGCGAAGGCAACCGTGCGCATTTCTTTATAGGCAAGGACTGCATCCACCATATGCCGAAGGAGGCCTCATGAACAGGAAAGTTTTCTCCGCGCCGTACATAGGCTGGCTGCTGCTGTTCGTAATCGGGCCGATACTGATCACGCTGTTTTATGCATTCGGCCAAAACACGTGGACGCTCGATAACCTTGCCAAAGCGTTTTCCGGCGACTATATTGTAACGTTCCTTGATTCAATACTCACGGCGCTGATTGTCACGCTCGTGTGTCTGCTTCTCGGCTATCCCGCGGCGTATATCATTTCGCGGCTGCGCGCTTCCACCGCGCGTATCGTCATCATTTTGATGGTGATGCCCATGTGGATGAACTTTTTGCTGCGAACCTATGCGTGGAAAGCGCTGCTCGACAGCAGCGGTATTATCAATCAGCTGTTAACCGCCGTCGGCATCCCCGCACAGCAGCTCATCAACACGCAGGGCGCGGTGATTATGGGCCTGCTTTATAACTTTCTGCCTTTTATGATACTGCCGATATACACAGCCATTCAGAAAATGGACCGTTCTCTGCTCGAAGCATCGAGCGACCTTGGCGCCAACAAGATCAAAACATTCGGCCGTGTGATTCTCCCTTTGAGCCTGCCGGGCATCATTTCGGGCATCGTGATGGTGTTTATGCCCGCAATCACCACGTTTGTGATCACCAAGCTCCTCGGCGGCGGACACTATTTCATGTACGGCGACCTGATCGAGTTTCAGTTCACAACCGCGCGCAACTGGGAGTTTGGATCGGCGCTCGCAGTGGTCATGTTCCTGCTGATGATCGTCAGCATGGTGATCATGCGACGCATCGACAAAGACGGTGAGGGGTATCTGCTATGAGACGCTTTACCAAACGGTTTTACATCGGCATCATATTGCTTTTTCTGTATCTCCCCATCATCACGCTGATTGTTTTCTCGTTTAACGGAAGCAAGACGATGGCTCACTGGAGCGGCTTTTCGCTAAAGTGGTACGGCGAACTTTTCACCGACCCCATCATACTCGATGCCATATTCGTCACGCTCAGCGTTGCGCTGCTCGCTTCCCTGATTTCCACTGTCATCGGCACACTGGCGGCATTTGGCATCAACGGGATGAAAAAGCATGCGAAGTCTTTAACGCTGAGCGGCACATACATCCCGATGATCAACGCCGATATCGTGACGGGCGTCTCGATGCTGCTGCTCTTTATACTGCTGAAAATCCCGCGCGGTTACGTGACGATGCTCATCGCGCACGTCACGTTCTGCCTGCCGTATGTGGTTCTCTCGGTGCTGCCGCGCCTTAAAAGCATGGACACCGCGCTTTACGAAGCAGCGCTCGATATGGGGGCCACACCGCGTCAGGCGATGTTTAAAGTGGTGCTGCCCGATATCATGCCGGGCGTGGTCACAGGGTTCATCCTCTCGTTTACACTCTCGTTTGACGACTTTGTGATCAGCTTCTTCTCCACACAGGGCACGC
>JAEZNC010000016.1 GCA_023441905.1 Bacillota bacterium
GTGTGTATACGTTGACGCCCTTGCCCTTTGTCTGTTCGAGCAAAAGATACAAATCGTGCAGGTCATGGCCCGATATCACGATAAACGGCCCCTTTTCAACCGACAGCGGCACTTTGACGGGCACCGGCGTGCCGTAAACCTGTGTGTTCGCTTTGTCAAGCAGCTCCATGCATGTGAGGTTGACATTTCCCACCTTCATCACCACGGGCAGCAGCGTTTCCATCGTCGCGCTGTCGTCACCGACCGCACTCAAGCCCTCAAAAAAGAAACGGTTGACGTCGTCCTTCTCGTAGCCCAGCGCCGCCGCATGGTACGCGTACGCTGCGACGCCGCGCAGCCCGAGCAGTATCAGCGATTTTAATGAGCGCACATCTTCGTTCTCGCCCCATAGCGTGAGCGGCTCGTTCGTGAGGCTCTTGAAGCGGCCGCCCGCGAGCGTGGCTTCAAGGTTCGCCTCGTCAATCAGCTCCTTGATATCGTCGGCATCAAAATTCACGTTCGTGATCGTGGCAAACAGCCCGTCAATCATCACGCGCACCGCCTGCTCCGACGGATTCCCTTTGACTGCGCCCGCAAGGTTAATCAATGCACCCGTCAGCGCGTCCTGCAAATTCGCAATATCCGCCGGCTTACCGCAAACGCCCGCAGGGCCCGTGCAGCCTGTGCCTTTTGCCGTCTGTTCACACTGAAAACAAAACATTTCACTTGCCATATCTTAATTCCCTCCATAAATAAATTCGAATCCTGTTGACATCAACGAGCATAACGCAAATCACCGGGTCCGTATGTTGCAAATGCAACATATCGAATCTCAAATCAATATGTGCTACGGCAAAGGCAGACGCAAGAAAAGCGCACTGCTAAACAATACAGTGCGCCTTCTTAATTTGCTGTATGAATTTATACTTTCAGACGATCAATACTTGCCGAAATCGTCATCCCCAAGCGAAATGCTGCGGTGATTCCCGTCTGCGTCCCCCAGGCTTTTCGTTTCAATGCTGCGCATCGCCTCCTCATCGTGTTCGCGCACGAGCTCTGTCAGCACCACAGACTGGCTCGAGAGTTCCTCGCTGGCCGCGGCGCTTTCTTCCGCCGTCGCAGTGATGTTCTGTATCACAATGGCCACCTGCTCGATGCCTCTTTCCACCTGCGAAATGCCGAGTGACTGCTGCTTGGATGCCGCCGCAACCTCATCCATAAGCGCGGCCGATTCCTCAATGCCTTTGACCACAACGTCCAGCGTCTGCGCGGTATCCGCCGCCACCTTCGTCCCCTGTGCCACCGTACCGAGAGATGTTTCAATCAGCTGGGCCGTTTCTTTAGCCGCGGTAGCGCTTCTCGCGGCGAGGCTGCGCACTTCTTCGGCCACCACAGCAAACCCCTTGCCGTGCACACCCGCACGTGCCGCTTCCACAGCTGCGTTAAGCGCGAGAATGTTGGTCTGGAACGCGATATCGTCAATCGCTTTGATTATCTTTGAAATATTCGCGGATGCGGCCGATATCTCGTTCATGGCCTCAAGCATTTGCCCCATCTTCTGATCGATCACCTTCGTGCCGCCGCGTGTCGCATCGGCCACGGCGCTTGCTTTTTCCGAATTCTGCGCATTAACCTGTGTCTGCTGGGCAATCTCTGTGATTGACGACGAAAGCTCCTGTATTGCGGCAGCCTGCTCCGTTGCGCCCTGAGAGAGCACCTGGCTGCCTTCGGACACCTGTCTTGCCCCCGATTCCACAAGGCCCGCCGCGTCTTCTATCTTCGTGAGCAGCACATTTAATGCTTCATTCTGCCGCTCTGATTCTCTCTGTGCCTTTTTGATCGCGGTCAGATCGGTGATGGCTTCAAGCGCGCCCACCACTTCCCCGTTCTTAATGATGGGAATACCCATGTAGCGGATTTCAAGAACCGTACCGCTCTCCAAATGCGCCGTGGTCTCCCCAACCTCCTGTTGGCCGCTGTTCATGGCTTTCAGGCACACACAACGTCCGCTCTGACAATCGTCCGTCCGGAACAAGTCGTGGCATTTGCGGCCCAAAAGCTCCTGCTGTGTGCTCTCAAGCAATGACGCCCCGTTCTCATTGATATAGCACATCGTAAATTCCCTATCCAGCACAAGCACGGGCAACGGCAGTTTGTCCATATAATTTACAAGTGTATTCACCGTTTTGTTGTAGCCTTGTATCAGCGTTTTGTAATCGCCGCTGTAAGAGCTCTCATCCGTGCGTTCAAGCAGATGACCCTCTGCGATTCTGCCTTCTTGCGACGCGATATCTGCAATCAGGCCGCTGATTTTCTCAACCACCTGAAGAAAGGCGTCTCCGAGTATACCGATTTCGTCCTTACGCTTTTGCAAATCGATTTTCACATCCAGCTTGCCTTCGGCCAGCGCGCGCGATGCGTCCACCAGCGCCAGCATTGGCTTTCTGATGCTGCGGCGCACAAATAGTGAGAGAACCAGCACACTGACTGCAATCACGGCGATGCAGCCTATGCCCGCAAAAAGCGCCGTTTGGAGAACCGCCGCTTCCGCTTTATCCAAAGACATGGCTCCAGCTATCGAGCCGATGATTTTGCCATCCGTGTTCATCATCGGCATATATGCGGCAATATACGGTCTGCCGAACAGCGTGATATCATCCGAATAAATTTGGCCGTTTTGAAGAACCGCGGCCTGAACCTTTGGGTCCATCTCCGTCCCGACAGCCGCCGAACCATTTTCATGAATCGTGGTCACCAGCCGTTTGGAATCGGAAAATATAGAAAACTCCATGCCGTAGTTTGCTTTATAGTCCTCGAGAATTGTCAGTTTTTCATACGTGAACCCAACAATGACAGAGCCGATCACTATGCCATGATCAATAATCGGCGCACCGGCGCGGCTGGACAGACTCACAAGCTCCCCCTCTTCCAGGGTTGATGAGACCTCGCCTTTTAATGCATGCTGCACGTTTGTCTGGTCACTGATATTGTCGCCTTTTTCATCGGGCTTATGCTGCCGGATAATCACGTTGCCTTTTGCGTCGGTCACACTGATGGTACTGAGACCCAAAATGCTGTTTAGATCGTCAAGTGTCGACTGAAGTGAAGAAAAATTGTTGTATCTAACTCCTTCAATCACATTTTGATTCTGCCCGAGCAAAGTGGCATATTCCTCTGCCCTGTCCGCAAGTTTTCCGACCTCGTTGTTAAGGTCGTTGACATTCGATACCACGCTTTGCTTGGTGTTCTCATTCTGAAAAGCCGCGTCTTCAGCCATCACCAGAAACGTGACAGAGAACACAGACAACACGACAATGCCCACAACAAAAGCCAATATCTTTCCGCTTAGTTTCATTTTTATAGCCCTCTCATAATCAAAAATATTTATAAGAAAAACCCGATAAGTTTCGGCTGAGCCGCCTGCAGACATCGGGTCTTTTCATTACAATCCGGTAACCTTGGATATTGCTCTGCTTCACTTTACGCGTTATATAATCTCTATTTCCCAATCTATATATCAGCAGATATGAGGGTATCCAAACATGAAAATCTAAAATTTTTAGGCAGATATAAAAAAAGTAAAAAACCAGATCGTGATATGGGATGCACAAACTAAGATAGATTCTTCTTTATCACGCGGTTTTTCTGTTAATTTTCAATAAACTATTAGTGCGGCTAGCTGATCTTTAACAGCGCTTCCACCACAGCCGGGTCAAATTGTGTCCCGCTTAAATCCGAAATCTCCTCAAGCGCCTGTTTATTTGTCTTTCTCTGGCGGTATGGCCTTTCGTTCGTCATGGCTTCATACGCATCCGCCACCGCAAGTATACGTGCCATCATCGGAATGCTGCCGCCTTTGAGGCCGTTTGGATAGCCTGTGCCGTCATAACGCTCGTGATGGGCCAATACAGTTTTGGCGATGTAAGCCATTTCTGTGGACGCGGAGAGTATGCGGAACCCCACCTCGGGATGACGCTTCATGTCCACCCATTCCTCATCGGTCAGCAAGTCCGGCTTGTTGAAAAGCACAGGATTGATTGCAATTTTTCCGATATCGTGCATGCGCCCAACCAGGTTCATTTCTTCGATTTCCCGTTCCGAGAACCCCATCGTTCTGGCAATTTTCACGCAGATCTGGCTGACATGGCGGCAGTGCAGCCGTTCGCGCTCGTATTTTTCATGCAGCGTCTGCAAGATAGTGTTGATAGAGCTAAAGCGCATTCTCGGGCTCTCCGAGCTCTTATTGCGGTACATAAAGGCCTCAGCCTTATTGAGTATCACTTTAAGGCTTTCTTCAGGGCGCTTCTTCGTGCCCCAGCCCACCGAAATAGAACCATCTATTGCAGACACGCTGTTTTTGGACGACAGTATTTTAATTTCTGCGCAAACTTTCTGTGCCGTGGTTTCATCCGCACCGGGCATCAGTATCAAAAATTCGTCACCGCCCGACCTGATCACAATATCTTTTGGTCGGCACGCCTTTTGCAGCACCGCAGCCATGCGCATCAGCAGATTGTCGCCCGCCATATGCCCGAACGCATCGTTGGCCAGCTTCAAACCGTTCACGTCGCAGTTGATCACCGACAGCGGCAGATTCTGTTCGGTATCAATCTTTTTCAGAATTTGCTCATAATAACGTCTGTTGTAAACGCCCGTGAGCGCATCGTGATAAACAAGGTAATCAATGCGCTTTTGCTTTTTCTTCTCCTCGGTGATGTCGCGTATCACCGTCACCGTACCGATAATCTGGCCGTTTGAGTCTTTGATCGGGGAAACCGTATAGGCAATAGACACAGTCTTCGCGTCCCGGCATACCAGTTCAACGCCGCGCGAGTGTGACACGGTTTTTCCCGTCGCCAGCGTTTTATCAATCAGGCCGGGCCTTAAGCTGTCACCTCTGTCAACTGTCTTCACCACGTCTTCAAACAGCAGCCCCTGCACTTTGCTGCGCTCAAATCCCGAAAGCTGTTCAAATACCTTGTTCACGGCGGTGATGCAGCCCGTATTGTCTGTCACCACCACGCCCTCGCCCATCGACTGAAGCGTTATGCTCAGCAGCTCTTTTTCAGCTTTCAGCGCAGCTTTTGCGTTTTCGTTATCGGTGACATCCCTGTTGATCATAATCGCCGCCTGCAGCTGCCCGTTATCATCGGTGACAGGGGCCGTGCTGTTGATAATGATCCGTCTCCCGCCCCCCAGCGTCTCTATCTCGAGCATCTCCTCATGGACGGTCTCTCCCTTGTTCAGCGTTTTGGAAAGCGCCCATTCGTCTCGTTTGAGCCTCTTTCCCGTGGGATAGTGAAAGATCTTCGTCACCGTGTCTGCGCTTTGCAGCTTGCCTTCCCAAATGCGCTCACCGGCAGGATTGGCTCTCACAATGCGCCCTTCTTTATCGGCCACCCATAGGCCCACAGGCAACAGATCAAATATCTTATTCAGCTGTCTCTCGCTGGCTTCGAGCGCCTGCTCAATGTGCTTTCGTTCTGTGATATCCCATATCGAGCCCACCATTCGTACAGGGGCTCCCGATTCGCCTTTCACCACCATGCCCGTTTTTCTGACATGTTTGACTGTCCCGTCTGCACACACCACGCGGTATTCGAGCGTGCAGCCGCTTTTTGAATCAGCCGTCTGATGAAATGTTTCAATCACGCTCTTGTCATCGGGATGAACAAGGGAATCCCAAGGCTTGTATGTCCCGCCGAGCGATTCATCCTCGAGTGAGAAAATCTTTTTAGCCGTCTCATCCAGATAGATCGTGTCGCTTTCATAATCGTATTCCCAAAAACCAACGCTGCTCGCGGCGGAGGCCATGTTCAGGCGCTGAACCGTCAGCTCGTGAGCTTGTTTGGCCAGCGTCAGTTCATCGATATGGCGCTTGAGGCTCTGTATCAGGGCCGATCTTTCAATTGTGGCCGCCATCAGATCTGCGAAAACCTTAATCACAGACGTTTCTGACGCATTGAGCTCGCCGGAGAGAATCACAAACACGCCAAACATTGAGCCGCTCACAATCAGCGGTGCCGCAATGCCCTTTGGCTGACACCTGAGCCCAGCCGCCTCAATCGCCTCAGGCAGCAAATCAAAATCATCGATATATATCGCGCTCTTTTGCCGGGCGGCCTGCAGAAACGCGCCGCTCAGCACAAGGCAAGATTCCTCACAATAAACGCGCGGCGCGTCTGCCACGCTTAAATAGGTTTTATGAATGGCCAAATCGCTGCCCGTCAGAAGCAGCATACATTCAAAGCCGTTTTGTTTAAGCACGCGCGCAGCCGCATCAAACAGCTTCGCCGTGTCATAAGCGCCCGCCATCTCGTTGGCCGCAATGCTCAGCGTGTTTTGCAGCATCTGGGTATGCATGTTTGGGGTCATATCCGAAAAGATAATACCAAAGCGGTTCTCACCCCAGGGCGTTATGGACAGCCACATATGCCGCCCAAGCTCCGGGATATAGCGCTCAAGCTGACGGGGTTTGCCGCTCGAAACAACTTGAGCCACATCATCAAGCAGCGGCACTTTGCCTTTATACAGATGGCTTGCAAGCCTGCCCGCCACCTGTTTACGCTTGAGTCGCAGAATCTTTTCGCAGCTTGTGTTGATATCTTCGACAATGTAGTCAACGGGAGCTCCGTCCTTGAAAATCAACCGGTGAAAAGCCATACCTTCCTGCATATGATTGATCAGCATGGAAAACTGGTGGTCATCTGTGTCCGTATTTTGCGCAGCGCGGCTGCCGCTGCTTTCAAAAATCATCCGGTAACCGTCACAGCCGCCCGAGAGAACAGCCTTTATCGGCCGGCCCGCTTCCCGCCATATGCACTCAACGGGCTGCAACGCCAAATGGCGGGTAAAGACATCGTCTCCCCGCGTGTCAAAAAGCATATCAAAATGTGTACCTGCCGGAACCTTTGCCATGCTGAATTCTTTTAGAAATGCGAAGCTGCAATCCAGGATCGTCTTGTCGGGACCGATAGCAAGCACAATACCGCTGCTTAAAATTGAGTATAATTCCGATTCAATCAATCCGGTGCTCCTTATACCCCGTTATCCACAACCTGCGGACACCGCCGCACCAGCAGAAAAGCATTTTTTTCTAGTTCTGGTCTGTTGATGCAGCTAGTTATTTTATCGTCTTAATCGGCTTATTATTTAGCGGTTTATCATTTTAAAAAGGAAAAAGCCTGTTATCAGCGGGATGGACGAGCTTTGCCGATGTGCTTCAATATGAAAAACAGGAAAAATGCAATGAGGTTCACAACAACGACAGCGGCACCTGCCGGCACCGACCAGACAAACGAGATGACAATGCCGATGACAAAGCACACGACGGACAAAACGGCCGCGCTGATCACCACGCTTTTAAAGCTTTTAAATAAGCGCATTGACGTGAGAGCCGGAAAAATGATGAGGCTCGAAATCAGCATCGCGCCCATCATGCGCATACCCACCACGATAATCAACGCTGTGAGCATGGCAATGAGCATGTTGTACCGCCCGGCCTTCGTCCCCGTGGCTTTGGCAAAGCTCTCATCAAACGTAACCGCAAATATCTTGTTATAAAACAGCACATAGAGCACCAGCACGGCCACGGATACGAGCGAGCATAAAACCACATCACTTTCACTCATCGCGAGAATGCTGCCGAACATATAGTTGTACACATCCACATTCATACCGGTGGTCAGTGATACAACGATGATGCCTATGGCAATGGCGCTGCTTGATATAATCGCAATCGCGGCATCGCCTTTTATCATGCTGTTCTCGCCGAGCCGCATGAGCAGAAATGCCGTGAGCGCCACGACGGGCAGCGAGACCTCGAGCGGGGCCACATTCAGCGCGAGCGACACCGAGAGCGCGCCAAACCCCACATGGGACAGCCCGTCCCCAATCATCGAGTAGCGTTTGAGCACAAGGCTGACACCGAGCAGCGCCGCACTAAGTGCCACAAGCACGCCGACGATCAGCGCCCGCACGATAAACGTATAGGATAGCAGCTCCGTGAGCCATTCAAACATCGCAAAAGTCCCCCATCATCCTCCGGCCTATCGGTGTGGCCAAATAATCCTGCGTGGAACCAAAAAACGCGCTTTGCATCGCCATGTGCAGAATCCGGTTTCCG
>JAEZNC010000020.1 GCA_023441905.1 Bacillota bacterium
GGAAAAGCGTACAGAAACATCACGAGGAGGATCATGGGAGAAAACGTGCCGCTGATGGAGCTCGAAGACGACACCGGGCTGGCTGCAATGTTTAAAAAGCTTCTCAAAGGCAAATAGGAGGGAGACAGAATGGCACGCAAACAATCCAGCTCCAGTAATATCGCAAGAGAGCGTTTAAAACTTGTGCTGATTCATGACCGCGCGGGCACATCTCCGTCCAGTAATGTGATGGAAATGCTCCGCAAAGATATCGTTGGTGTGATTTCCAAGTATTTTGACGTGGAAGAATCCGATTTCGATGTGGAAATCAAGCATTCGTCCGACGTGCAGGCAGGCAGCGCCGCGACACAGCTGACTGCGAATATTCCGATCAGAAGAATTAAAAGCCTGGGGCCGAACAGATACTAAAAAGACGCTGATCGTCTCAGCGTCAGGCTGTCGATTATTTTGCTATTACTCTATAAAGTAACCCATGCGGTTCATCGAGTCCGCTGGGGGAGCAAAGCGGACTATGAAATGGATCAGGATCTGAAACAGATTCTCATCCACTTCGCAGTCACTGCGCGATGCTTGTTCACCATGCCGGCGGAGAGAATGACCGCAATTGCAGTTGTATGTTTATTGTATTGTGTTCAGCCGTAATTGGCTCTATGGGGATAAACCATTTTTAAGAGGCAGTTCCGCTGTGCGGTCTTATGCGCTCCGTATGGCGTAAAATGGTTTATGGTCAATTCTTACGGGCTTTTGGGACGGTATTTCTCGACGAGCGCATCCACCCACACACGGTTTGGGCCCTCAATGATGGAGAACGGTTCGGCGCTTTCGGTCTTGCCTTCCTCAAAAAGCAGTATCTTGACGCCTTCGCGCGTTTGTCCGGCAAGTACCTGCAGATAAAACAGCGCGTACGGCACAAAGCCCTCTTTGTAAATGATCAGCGTGACTTCTCCCCACGGCTTCTGAATGATGCTGTCATAGCGCGTATCGCGAACAACAGGGACATCGATTTTATCCGTCAGGCCGTCTTTGTTTGTCTGATAAACTTTGCCTGTCTCCACGACGACCACGGATGCGTTTTCGATCGGTGTTTCGGTGTACCCTTCAAGAACGTTAACCGTCAAGTAGGCGGTGTCTGATCTTGGGCCAAACACCGAAACGGCATCGGGGGAGATGACGCTTGCAATCACCAGCGCACCCACGAGCAGCAGGGCGCTTGCGCCGAAGGCCATAAAGAGGCCGCGCCGGTCTTTTCGTTTATCCATACATTTCACCTCAACAATATATATGCCGCTAACAGATGCGATTATGGCACAACGGGCAAATTAAACGTAGTGCCAAAGCTCTGAGCGGGTATAATATATTAAGTTTTTGTAAGGAGACAGACGATGAGTAAAATACAATTCGACTTTAACAATGTGATGGCATCAATGGTGGGCAGCTATGGGTTTACCGCAGAAGAAATCGCAGCCGCAGACGGTATGCTGAAAAACGCGGTTGAGGCGCTGAAAACAAAGCCGCTGGGCTTTCGCAAGCTGCCGAAAGGGCAGGCTGCTGTGGTGGATGATATCTTGCAGACTGCGGCGAAGATTCGGGAAAGCTGCGACACGTTTGTGGTGCTCGGTATCGGCGGCTCGGCCTTGGGCCCGATTGCCGTGGAACAGGCACTTGGCGACGGCAAAGGCACCATGAAGCTGATTGTGGAAGACAATGTGGACCCGGAGCGTCTCACACGTGTGCTCGGCAGCCTCAATTTAAAAAAGACGATGTTCAACGTGATCACCAAGTCCGGCCGGACATCCGAAACGATGGCGCAGATGATGTACGCCGCGAACGCGATTGAAAAAGCCGGGCTCTCGCTGAAAGACCACATCATCGCGACGTCGGACGAGAAAAACGGAGAGCTCGTCAAGATCGCGCAAAAAGAAGGCCTCAAATCCTTCGTGATTCCGTCGGATGTGGGCGGACGGTTCTCGGAGCTGACCCCGGTTGGGCTACTGCCTGCGGCGGTGTGCGGCCACGATATCAAAGCGATGCTCGAAGGCGCTGCGTATATGGATGCGCTTTGCTCGGGCGAAACGGGAAACCCGGCGGCATTGTATGCGCTGCTGCACGTGCTCGGGATGAAAAAGGGTTTCAACATCAGCGTGATGCTGCCGTATGCCGACAGCTTAAAGTTCATGTCCGACTGGTACGCGCAGCTGTGGGCGGAGTCGCTCGGCAAGCGCTACAGCAACGACGGCAGCGAGGTGTTTGCGGGGCAGACGCCCGTGAAGGCGCTCGGCGTGACGGATCAGCATTCGCAGATTCAGCTTTTCACCGAAGGGCCGTTTGATAAGATTGTGACATTCCTCAAGGTGGACAAGTTTAGGAACGATCTCGAGATTCCGGCGGCGCTGACTTATATCGACGAAATATCGTTCCTCGGCGGCAAAACGTTCGGGCAGCTGCTCGAGGCGGAGCGCAGTGCGACGGAATATGCGCTCTGCAAAGCAGGACGCGCGAACATGACGATTGCGCTTAGTGAGGTGGACGCGTTTTCAGTGGGTGCGCTGCTGCACTTCTTTGAAATGGCGACGGCGTTTGCGGGCGAGATGCTTGCCATCAACGCGTTTGATCAGCCGGGTGTGGAAGAAGGCAAGGTGGCGACGTTCGCGCTGATGGGCAAAGCGGGCTTTGAGGCCAAAAAGGCCGAGCTCGACAAGCGCCCCGCGAAGAATGCGGCGCTGATCATGGAATAAGAACCAGAAAATAAAGCTTTCAGCAGGCATATCGTTGACGCGGTATGCCTGTTTTTGTTTTGCCGAAAGGCTTCTCTGGCAAAGGCGCTGTCAGCGGTAGCTGACTGAGGATTGATGAAGAAGCACCATGGCTTTGTGCAAAATCCGTGGGATGCTTCGCTCTGTGATACGCCGCTCAGCATGACAGTAGAAGCTAAGAGCAAGCCGCTGATTACCCGCAATCCCCGTCACGCTGCACGTGCCGCTTGTTTTTCAAAGGAGGCATTACTCTGAACACTCAAGGCTCCTTTGGAAAGGAGCTGTCAGCGGGTGCTGACTGAGGATTGATGAAGAGGCAATCCCAAACTATTTGCTACACTTTCCTCCCTCAGTCGCCTATTGGCGACAGCTCCCTCCAGAGGGAGCCATGGGTGCTTGCGCAAAGCCTTATTGGCCTCATTGCCGAAATTTTCGCCGCGCCCCGCATGCGCCCTCCTACCAAAGGAGGCAAGAAGGTATTTGGATGAATATGTCGAATATTACTTGTGATTTTCTGAAACGGAGGGAACTATGAAACACTTTGTTGCGTCATCCGTCGGCAGGACGTTTGTTTTAAGATTGGAACGCGGCGATGATCTGCTTGAGGTAATAAAGGAGCTTGCACAGAAAGAAAGCATCAGCAACGCGGCTGTCGTATCGGGAATTGCCACCTTTGACGAAGTGAATATGCACATGACAACGACATTCGGTTACCCGATTGGTTATCATAAAGTGCAGCTTAAAGAGCCGCTCGAACTCGCGAGCCTTGACGGCACCATTATCGATGCTGAGCCGCATATTCACGGCGTTGTGAGCAACGCTTACCATACCTGGGCAGGGCACATGCTGGAAGGCTGCCGGGTTTTGTATCTGGGTGAAGTTGTCGTTCAGGAGCTTTTGGGCTGCAGCTTGACAAGACTAGCAGATAAGAACGGCGTTCGTCTGATATATGAGAAAGAATGAAATCGGGGAGTATGATGATATGAATACACAAAAGTCAATTGTCCGCACGTGGGTGCTGACTGTTTTGGGCGTGGTTTATCTGGCACTTATCGCCTATACGTTTATATCGGGTATTGATCTCGCGACGGACAAAACGACCCAGTATATCCTGCATGTCACCGTGATACTGTCCGCGTTTGCCTATGTGCTGTTTGTGGACGCGATTTACGCCAGCACGGAGGACAAAACGCACGCGCGGCCTGCGTTGATATTCGCGGCTTTGTTTTCGCTGCCGGTGCTCATCGGGCGTGGCATCGGGCTGGCGGCAATCACATCCGCGAAGCTGTATATACCCGACAGTCTGTTCAATTTTTACGCACCCGCGTCCATCAGCATGACGATTGAAGTGGCGGCGTGGACAACACTTTTCCCGCTTTCGATGCTGTTTTTAGGGCGGCTGTTCCTCAAAGAAAGGCGCGTTTTGGCGGGCCTTTGCTTTGCTTCGGCTGTTTGCTGCTTTATCGCGTTCCTGTCGTTCTTTTCATCGTCGATGGTCTTCTTATTTATCGGAATAACAGGCTGGGGTGTTTTGTTCCTGCTCGTTGTGATTGTTTATCTTGCCGGGCAAATGAAAGACAGGCGGCTTGAGGGTTAAGGCGTTAGCAGGGCGGCCATTGGCCGCCTCCTGCAAGCAATTACAAAAGCCAGATTTCCGGATTGTTCATGAGGCGCTCAAGCTCGCTTAAGAACTGCTGCACATGGTAGCCGTCTGTGGCGGCGTGGTGCAGCGTAAGCGAGAGCGGCATCGTGAGCTTTCCGTCCTGCTCGGTGAACTTCCCGGCTTCCACAGAAGGGAAGAAGTATTTGCTGTTGCTGTAACTGTGCAGCGAAAAGCCGGTAAAACGAATCCACGGCACGCAGGAGACGGTGTAGCAGCTCGGCGGCGGCGCGGGCTTGGCCAGCGCGCCGTGATTCTGCCCGTACAGACGCTGATCTTTAAGATAGCTATCGTAGAACACCGCAAAATCGTCGTCGTAGGCCGTCCATAGGAACGAAATCGTTTTGTCGTCTTCGTGGAAGGCGGCGTAGAGCGGCGTTAACGAGCTCCAATAGCCGATTTTCTCGTCAACATAGGCTGTTTTCATCTCGATCTGTTCATTGAGCGCACGCGTCACAAGGTAGAGATAGGCGGGGAAGAACTTCATCTTCTTCGCATCCAGCGCTTTTTTCATTTCCGTCACGTCCACACTGACGTTCATCGTGTAGCCTGTGGGGGCTATTTCCGAGAAGTAATAGAACATCTCGCCGCGCGGCCAAGCGGCCGGGTTTATGGGTATAAACGTGGGTTCCATATCAATTCATCTCCATTTCGTCTAAAAACGCATCAATCTTCGCCATCATGGCGGGGTCGTTGCCGTCGAGCAGGGCGCTGAGCCGCGCGATGCGCAGCTGCTTTTGGTAGTCCTCTTTGAGCCGCTGTTCGTGGTACTTAAGCTCACTCTGCTCTTCGGCTGAGGCGCTGAGCTTCGCTTTGTTGTTGACTGTGATCAGTTCGAGCTCGACGGCGCTTAAAGCACTGAGCCCTTTAGCGAAGCGGGTGCCGTCCGCGAGCATGGCTTCGCTGACGCCGAAGTAATTGGCGAGCTGGGTCAGCCGCTCCAATGGTATGGGGCGGCGGCGCTTGATCCAGTCGGAAAACTGCTGCGGGGTGATGGAGAAGGCGCGGCAGACCTCGATGATGTTTCTGCCGCTTAAAAATATCAGATGCTCGAGCGCGGTTTTCGCGCCGAGACCGTTGGCTGCGTTCATGACAACTCCTTGATTGACGTATTTTATGTCACAAGTGTAGCATATGACGTACTTTATGTCGAGTAATTGATTAGTTGAAGTAATTAGTGGATTCTAATGTTGTTATTCTGAGTTCCATCCATGGCATATGAGTAGACAATAGTGGAGAAAACAGTACTAACAGCAGGAAAATGGTAGAAAGTGTAGAATAATAAAAATATATAACGAGAGAGGATTGTAATATGTATAGATATGACATGAGAGACAAAACTCCTCAACAACAAGCTATTGTTAGAAAAAGGGATGAAGAGAATGCACGGCTAAAGAAGGATAGTGAGAACAAGAGGATGACTGATAAAAATAAAGCCGAAATGGTGTATCGAAAATCACTATTCATGCGGTTAGGAAAAAACCCCACTACTGATTGGGATGGCGAAGGAACCATTCAAGCATATAAAGATTTTTGCCAACAAAATTCATCTGTATGGTTTTCTACAGATTCGTTAAACCGGGGTATGGCAGAAGAAAAGGTAAGAGAATTCAAAAATGCCATAAAGAATGGATATGCAGTCTTCGTTTATTTTGCTATCGGAAACACAGGTAACGGAGTTAATGAAATTGAATATAGAGCAAATGTCTTGGATATAAAGTCTGGTGAAAAAACACCATGTCCAGATAGAAATCTGACTCCGAGTGTATGGGCAAATGATCCAAAAAACATCTGGATTAATATAAATAACATACAAATTGAACCGTTGAAAACAATAGATTTTATTGTAATATCTTCGGGAAAAATTCTAAGAGACTCTATTGCTAATTCACAATTTCACTTTGGATATATTACAAAAAGATAAAAGAAGGATGAGACTTGATTAATGGATATCAAAGCTTGTGAAACTTTAAATAAGTATTATAATGCTTTTTTAAAAAATGATTTTGATGAACTGATTATCCCAGGTTTTTTTAATTTTATTAGAGAGTATATTCCCAACAATAGCTTGTTAAAAGAATTATGCCATTTTTTCGCACATAGAGAACGAGATAAAGGTATTACATTAGATTATATTATCAAACTGAATAACTATATTAATTTTGAGAAGAAACTACCGCTTGAGAATGTAACATGCCCGTGCTTTTTCGAGGACTCGAAAATAGTAAAGGAATTAAATCAATTCTTTATTAGTAACGGTTATAATGGATTAAACATATCAACTTATAAGGATATAATTATATGTATGATTTCTTTATTGCAAGAGATACCTCTCTGTAAGAATAAAGAGATAATTAGTCGCTTATACGTTAATATTGATTATAAAAGTATTGGTCTTTATGCGAACTTAGATGCCACACCTGCTTTTACAATTCATACAAATGAAGGTGTAAGTAAGAATGTGAAATTCACTGTTCCAATAATGGTTTTATATTTTTTACCGACCAGTGTAAATTATAATAGTTATAATACTTCTGGAAATCCAATTCGATTGGAAAGAGAAAACGGTAGACTAAGGATTATATTGAAGACTAATATGAACTAAAAAACCATTTGACAACACGCACCCCCTTCGTATACAATGCAAGCGAACTGAATAGGAGCATGTGGGAGCTGAGTGATCGGCTGAGAGGAGACTGTTCGTCTCGACCATGAGAACCTGATACGGATAATGCCGGCGAAGGGAATGACAAAAG
>JAEZNC010000067.1 GCA_023441905.1 Bacillota bacterium
GGCATACACTGGCGCATGCAGCGGTTTGGCGGCTGGTGGCACGCGGACGTTGAGACCATGACCAAGGAAGACACCGAGGCGATGACAAAGGCCTGGGGCGGAGAACTGAACCCGACGAGACGGCCCGTGTGGGTGAAGATAAACGGCAAGTATTACGCCGCGGGCCTGATGGGGTTTGTTCATAACACCGATACGATCGGCTCGAATGGCATGGACGGGCAGATCTGTCTGCATTTCAGAGGCAGCAAAATCCACGGTTCGGGGCGTATTGACGAAGCGCATCAGGCCTGTATACAGGAAGCGTATGCAAAGTCGTATAAGCTCGACGCGTATATAGAGGCGGGCAAGGTATGAAGAAACTGATTGGCATGTTAATGATACTGGTGGTGAGCATCGCGCTGCTGAGCGGCTGCGGCGCGGCTGCGGCTTCCGCGTCGGCATCGGAGTCGGCGCCGCCGTCTGCGGCGCCCATTGCGACAACGCCGCCCGATGCGGGACCGACGCCTGCACCTGCCTCCGCGGCGCTTGACGAGGACGCGATGCCGGTGACGGTAAACGGGCTGGTTTACTATCTGAACATCAACGACCAGGCAGTGACGGATTTTAACGAGGATCCGCCGCTGTACAGGATGAAGGAGGACGGCTCCGAAAATACCGACCTTGGCATCCGCGGCTTTCAATATTCGATCATCGGCGATTATATCTATGTGGATGCCAACGATGACGATCTTGATGTGAACGGCACGCAAACATGGGGCACAACTAGAATGGGCCTAGACGGTTCCGGCAAGGTGAAGCTTGAATATGCGAGCATGTCCGCACGGTTTATCCCCGAGGGCGAACAGAGCTTTTACTTCACGACGATGGGAGACAGTGCGATCTATGTATCGGATTTTGCGTGTGAGAACGTGAAGACGCTCATCGTCACGCTGCCGGACAAATCGGAGCTGGACAGTAAAATCGGCACGGACAACGTGCTGCAGCTCACGATCAACAAAATAGAAAACGCCACGATCAATTTTGACGCAACCTTCTCGACCAAGGACGGCCTTGCCAAGTACAACGGCAATTACAATATCTCCGAGGACGGTCAGACGATAGAAAAGGTGAAAGGCACATATTACAGCTACGGCTCGCAGGAAAACGAATAAATAGATGCCATTGAATCGCCGCTTGAGAAATCAGGCGGCTTTTTATTGTATGAGTCATTCTGGGTATGACAGAATTTCAAGAAAGCATCTACGACATGCAAGGCTCTAATCAGATTGTCAAATTCGAATAAAATGTAAATTATTCGTTTCCATTGTATTTGAAGTGTTGAAATGCTATCCAAATGGTGCTAAAATACCGTTAGCACTCAGGACACAAGAGTGCTAACAACATCGCAAAAAGGAGACGGTGAGAATGGCCAAAAAGCAGTTTAAAGCCGAATCAAAGCAGCTGCTGAATCTCATGATTCACTCAATTTATACGCACAAGGAGATCTTCCTCCGTGAGCTCATTTCTAACGCCAGCGACGCGATCGACAAGATTTATTACAAGGCGCTGACGGACGAGTCCATCAGCTTCAACAGTGCGGATTATTATATCCGGCTGATCCCGAACAAAGCCAGCCGGACGCTTCGCATCATCGCTACCGGTATCGGCATGACCAAGGAAGAGCTCGAGGCCAACCTTGGCACCATCGCGAAAAGCGGCACGCTGAATTTCAAGAAAGAGCACGAGCTCAAGGACGGCTACGATATCATCGGGCAATTTGGCGTGGGCTTTTATTCCGCGTTTATGGTGGCCGATAAGGTCACCGTGGTCAGCCGTGCGCTCGGCAGCGAAGAGGGCTGGAAATGGGAATCTGAAGGGGAGAGCGGCTATACGGTTGAGCCGTGCGCCAAAGAGAGCGTCGGCACCGAAATTACTCTGCATATCAAGGAAAACGCCGATGACGAGAACTACGACGAGTTCCTTGAGGAATATCGGCTGCGCGCGCTTGTGAAAAAGTATTCCGATTTTATCCGCTACCCCATCAAGATGGACGTTACCGAAAGCCGCCCCAAAGAAGGCGAAAAGGACGAGTATGAAACCGTTGTGGAAGAGCAGATACTCAACAGCATGGTGCCGATTTGGCGCAAAAACAAAAGCGAGCTGACTGACGAGGATTACGAGCAGTTCTACTCGGAGAAGCATTTTGGGTTTGATAAACCCGTGGCGCATCTGCACATCAAAACGGAAGGTACGGTGCGCTACAACGCAATACTCTATATCCCCGAAAAAACGCCGTACGATTTTTATACCAAGGAGTATGAGAAAGGGCTCGAACTGTACGCGAACGGCGTGCTGATTATGAACAAATGCCCCGATCTGCTGCCCGATTATTTCAGCTTCGTGCGCGGTATGGTCGAATCGGACGACCTCTCGCTTAATATCTCGCGCGAGCTGCTGCAGCACAACCGCCAGCTCAAGCTGATTGCGAAGAACATAAAGAACAAGATCAAATCGGAGCTGGAAAACCTGCTTAAAAACGACCGCGAGAAGTACGAGGCGTTTTATCAGTCGTTCGGGCGGCAGCTTAAGTTTGGCACCTACAACAGCTTTGGGATGGACAAGGACGATCTTCAGGATCTGCTGATGTTCTATTCATCGTCCGAGAAAAAGCTCGTGACGCTGCAGGAATATGTGGACCGCATGAAGGACGACCAGAAGTACATTTACTATGCGGCGGGTGATTCCATCGACCGCATCGGCAAGATGCCGCAGACAGAGATGGTGCTTGACAAGGGCTACGAGATACTGTATCTCACCGAGGACGTGGACGAATTTGCGATACAGGTGCTGATGAAGTACAACGACAAAGAGTTCAGATCCGTGTCTGCGAGCGATGTCGGCCTCGATTCCGATGAGGAAAAGAAGGAAGCCGAAACGCAGGCTCAGGATGACAAAGCGCTTTTTGACAAGATGAAGGAGCTGCTCGCAGGCAAGGTGAAGGACATCCGTATTAGCAAGAGGCTTAAATCCCATCCGGTATGCCTGATCAGCGAAGGTCAGGTATCCATCGAGATGGAAAAGATACTGAAGTCGATGCCCGGCAACCCGAATATCACGGCAGAAAAGGTGCTGGAGCTCAATCCGGGCCACAGTGTGTACGCCGCGCTCAAGGATGCGTTTGCGAACGATGAGGAAAAATTCAAGCTCTATACGGATCTGCTCTACAACCAGGCGCTGCTGATGGAAGGCCTCAGCGTGGAAGACCCGCTCATGTTCAGCAACAACATCTGCAAGCTGATGGGCTGAGAAGAAAGGAAAAGCCATGCGTTTGTTTATCGGCGTGAAAACGGGCTGCGAGCGGCACCTGACCGCGCTTTCGCAGGAGCTCAAAAAGCACGGCAAAGGCAACTTTACAAGGGAAGAGAACCTGCACATGACGCTGAGGTTCTTAGGCGACGTGCCGCCCGGTAAGATCAAGGCGGTCAGCGATGCCATCGCCCATGCAAAGCCCGGTGCAGTTGCGCTTTATTGCGAGGGCATGCAGATATTCGGACGCGATATCATATCGGCCAAGGTGGGCGGGGAGCTCGGGAAGCTCTCCGCCCTTTATCAAAGCCTTGAGACGGCGCTGGAGCAATGCGGCTTTGAGGCCGAGGCACGCACGTTTAAACCGCATATCACGCTCGTGCGCCAGTTTCGCCCGTTTGGCGTTTTTGATATAAGCGCAATACCCGCGCCGCGTAAAGACTTTGAGATAAACGAGGTCATACTATTTGAAAGCACACGCGAGGAAGGAAAGCTCGTGTATAAGCCGCTGTTTACACACAAGCTTTAGCCGCACGAGATAAAAATGCATATGTTATAGCCTGAAAAGCATTTCCGTTTGATCGTTCAATCCAACGCTACTGCAATACGCTCATTCAAAATCATGGTGTCCGCATTGCGATAAAAGGAGGCTGCCACGGCGGTCATTTTTTGTGTTGATGGCGAGAAGTTATTTCAAAGGCTGATCGCTGCCCGTTGTGTCACTTTTTGCGTTAAGAATTTTTTTAAGAGACTTCTATGTTCATAAAAAAGCATTCTGTCGACGGAAACAATCTGAGAGTGAACGTTCAGCCGGATTGAAAGACTCTGACATCATGCATGCATACCGTAAGACAATCCGCAAGCTGCGTTACGCGCTCGAAGGTTTGTCTGAAGCGCAAGTGCTGATGCGAGAACGGCTCGTATCACGCAAGACAGACGCTGAGGACGAGAAAATGATCAACAGCCAGCTTATCTATATGGGCAGGCATATTCGGCGGCGTGCAAGGCATATGGTCAGGGGTAAGAGACGCAAAACAAGCTCTTTTCACATACGATAAACAAACTTGTGAAAGGACTTTTTATTATGACGCTCAAGGCATACGACCGCGATACGGCGGTGAGTTACGCTCGGCAATGGGCCCTCAAGCGCAACCCGATATATTATAATTATGACGCTCTTGGCGGTGACTGCACGAACTTCGCGTCGCAGTGCCTTTACGCGGGCAGCGGTGTGATGAACCATAAGCCGACCTTCGGGTGGTATTATTATGGCGCGAACAATCATTCGCCGTCGTGGACGGGCGTACCATATCTTTTTAACTTTCTCACGCGAAAATCGGGCCCGGGCCCTGTCGGTGAGGAGGTCTCGATTGACGCGGTTCAGCCGGGCGATATTTCGCAGTTCGCGGATACATCCGGGCGCTTTACGCACACGCAGGTGATTGTGAATATCGAAAAGGATTTGGGGCTTGATGGCATCTATGTCGCGACGCACACGTACGACAGCCTCGACCGTGCGCTGTCCTCGTATTCGTTTTTGAAAATGCGTTTTGTGCATATCCTCGGGGTGAGGGAATAGCGGGCAGCATATAAATCCGCAGATCACCCTGCCTTGTCTAAAGATATTGAGACCTCCACGCTGATGTTTGGCCATGCGGGCTGCGTTTGTGCGATCCGCAGATCGAGGGGATTTCTGGCGTATCGCTACACATTCTCAATATGTGAGAATTCCTTTATGAGTTTAATTGTTGTTGTATTTCAATGCGGACGGATTTAGGCTCGTGTCTTTTATTGATGCCGATCAGCACCATACCGAGTATCACAAGTGCGCCACCCACCCACTGCCACAGCCCGGCTTTCTCGCCGAGCAGCAGTACCGAAAGCATCAGCGACGTGAACGGCATCAGCCCAGTGAATGCGGCGGCGGTGCTCGCGGGGCAGCGCTTGATGCCCGCATACCAGCAGATAAACGCGAGGGCCGTCACAAACACGCCGTACCAGCCAAGCGCAAGCCATTGAGTGAGACTGATGGCACCGAGCGCGGTCAGCGGCTGCTCAAACAGCATCGGAATAACGCAGAAAATCAAGGCAAGCGCCGATACCAGTGTGGTTTGTACGGTGGGGTTGATGGGGCCGGTTTGCGGCGCTTTCACGGCACTGACGCGCGAGATGATGTTGAACACCGATTCGCTGACCGCCGCGCCGAGCACGAGCAGGTTCCCCCACAGATGTTCGGGCGTGAGGCGGCCGGTGGTAAGACCCTGTATCAGCAGCACGCCCGCCACCGTGCAGACAACGCCGGTCAGGCTGCGCAGCGAAATACGCTCCTTCAAAAACAAACATGCGAGCGATGCGGTGACGGCGGGCGTCGCGCCCGTGAGCAGCCCCGCTTCGGCGGTGCTCGTGCGCATCACGCCCTGCAGCAGCAGCAGCCGGAAAAGAAATATGCCGAAAAGCGCCTGCAGCACGAGCCTGACGCGTTGCGTCAGCGTCATCTGCCGGACGGTGGGCATCAGCTGTTTTCGACAGAGCGGCAGCAGCGCGAGCAGCGCGAAGCAAAGGCTGACTGCGGTGATGGTAAATGTGCCGACAGAGCCGCTGAGCAGCCGCGCCGATATCACAGAGGTGCCCGCAAGCGCAAACGCTGCGGTGAGAAATATTGGGCCTGATTTCTGCACGTTAAACTCCTTATGTTCTGCAATTTGACTTTGTGATATGATTGTAGCGGTTGCACTGGACTATATAAAGTGCCAGTATTACGTATAATAAAGCAAACCAGTTAGGGGCTGCGATGATACAGATTGACCGGGCAGGCGTGCTGCCAGTGAAGAGGCAGATATACGAAGCGTTTAAACAGCGCATGATGAGCGGAAGCCTCAGGGAGGGGGAAGCCATGCCTTCCACGCGTCTGCTTGCCGAAGAGCTTTCCGTTTCCCGCAGCACGGTCTGTGAGGCGTACGATATGCTGTTAGCCGAAGGCTTTATTGTGGCGCATCAGGGTGCGCCCACGCGCGTCGCACCGGGGCTGACCGTAGACAGCGCATCACAAACGGCTGCGGAAGCCGAATTTAAGCAGACGCCAAGCTATACAGCGGACTTTATAACGGGACAGCCCGATCTGCGCGTGTTCCCGCGTTTTGCGTTTGAGCAGAGCATGAAAAAAGCAATGGCTGAGCTGCCGCTTGATGCGCTGGGGTACACAGGCGCGCAGGGGCTGCCTCTGCTACGCGCGCAGATCAGTGTATACCTTTATCGGAGCCGCGGCATCAAAGCGGCTGCGCAGGATATCTTCATTACGGCAGGGGCCACCCACGCGCTGCATGTGACGGCGGAGGTTTTAAGGATAACGAGCGACAAAATCATCGTCGAAGACCCGTGCCACATCGGGATGCTGAAAACGCTTGAACGCAATGGATTTATCCCCGTCCCAATACCTACGGACGAGGCAGGACTGAGGACGAAACTGTTAGCCGGTATGCGCGGCTGCCCTGTGTATGTGACACCGTCACACCAGTTTCCGCTGGGCGGCATTTTGAGCGCACCGCGCCGCGCGGCGCTGATTCGGTATGTGCGGGATAACGAAAGCTATATCATCGAGGACGATTACGACAGCGAATTCCGCTATGCGGGAGACCCGGTTGCGCCGCTGTACATGATGGACCCGCAGCGCGTGATCTATGTGGGTACGTTCAGCAAGGTGCTTTATCCGGCACTGCGTATCGGTTTTGCAATCGTGCCCCGATATTTGCAGCCGCAGTGGGTTAGGACACGTCAGTATACCGATGTGCAGAACCCCGTGTTTGAACAGGCGGCACTCGCCGATTTTTTAGAAACGCGGCGGTTCGACAGGCATGTGCATAAAATGCGCCGGCTGTACGGCGCGCGGCGGCGTATGCTGCTCGATTGCCTCACGGCTGAGTTCGGCGAAAAGTGCCGGCCTATTGGGGATGCCTCGGGGCTGCACATGGCGGTTCAGTTTGACGGCCTGTGTTTTGATGAAAGCACCGAAAGCTTTTTGCGGGAGCAGGGTATCCGCGCCGCTGCGGTGGCTCGCCACTGCATTGAAAGAGGGCGCCATGAGGACATTCTGCTGCTCGGTTATGGCCATTTGAATGAAGCCGAGATTCATAACGGCGTGAAGCGTCTTGGCAGCGCTGTCAGGCAGCTATGGGACGGCAATGACCGAAATTGACAGTTAATACGAACTTTACACGAAAATTCTTGTATTATCGCCGCTGAAAGCTTATAATCAGTAACGTTTGAATTTTTAATACTGGGGTAACTATGCGAAAACAAGACAATATCAGAAACATTGCCATCGTGGCGCACGTTGACCACGGCAAAACAACGCTTGTTGATCAAATGCTGAGGCAGTCGGGTATATTCCGTGCCAATGAAGCGGTTCGCGAGCGCGTGATGGATTCGGAGGATTTGGAACAGGAGCGGGGCATCACGATCCTCGCAAAAAATACAGCCGTCGAATACAAGGGAATCAAGATCAATATTGTGGATACGCCGGGCCATGCGGACTTCGGCGGCGAGGTGGAGCGCGTGCTGACCATGGTAGACGGCGTGTTGCTGCTCGTTGACGCGTTTGAAGGCTGCATGCCGCAGACGCGCTTTGTGCTTAAAAAAGCGCTGATGCTCGGCAAGCACGTGATTGCGGTGATTAACAAGGTGGACAGGCCGGGGGCTCGCCCCGAAGCGGTGCTGGACGGCATTATCGACCTTTTTATTGAGCTGGACGCACATGAGGATCAACTCGATTTTCCGGTTGTTTATGCCTCCGCTAAGGCGGGCACGGCATCTTTAAAGGCGGACGAGGCGCCCACAACGATCACGCCGCTTTTTGACGCGATCATCGAGCATGTGCCCGCGCCGGAGGGCGAACCCGAAGGCCCGCTGCAGATGCTTGTGTCGAGCATTGATTACGACGACTATCTCGGCCGAATTGCGATTGGCCGCATTGAACGCGGCAGCGCGCAGCGCAACATGGCGGCGGCGCTTTGCCGTCAGGACGGCACGGCGCAAAACGTTAAGATTACGCGGCTTTATGAATTTTCGGGGCTTAAACGCACGGAAACGGAAAGCGCGCGCTTCGGCGACATCGTTGCAATTGCGGGGCTGCCCGATGTGAGCATTGGCGAAACCGTGTGTGATGCCGAATGCATCGATCCGCTGCCGTTTGTGAAGATCGACGAACCCACGGTATCGATGAACTTCATTGTCAACAACAGCCCGTTTGCGGGGCGTGAAGGCAAATACGTGACATCGCGAAACTTAAGAGAACGGCTCTTTCGGGAGATGGAGACCAACCTGAGCCTCAAGGTGGAGGAGACCGATTCGACCGATTCGTTCAAGGTATCGGGGCGAGGCGAGCTTCACCTGTCGATATTGATTGAAACGATGCGGCGCGAGGGATATGAGTTCTCGGTGTCGCGGCCGCGCGTCATCCTCAAAAAGGAGGACGGCGTGACCATGGAGCCGTATGAACTGCTGCTGATTGATGTGCCCGCCGATTATGCGGGCGTCGTGATTGAAAAGCTCGGGCCGAGAAAGGCCTCACTTGTGGACATGAGCAACGACAGCGGCACCACGCGCATGTCGTTCAATATCCCGTCGCGCGGACTGATCGGCTACCGAAACGAGTTTATGACGGACACCAAGGGCAACGGCATTATGAACCACATATTCAGCGGTTACCACGAATGGGCAGGCGATATCGCCGAGCGGCAGAGAGGCTCGATCATCGCGCACGAGCAGGGAGACACCACGGCCTACGGGCTTTTCAACGCGCAGGAGCGCGGACGGCTGTTCATCGGCGCGGGTGTGCCGGTATACGCGGGCATGGTGGTCGGCGAGAACGCGCGGCAGGAGGATATCGTGGTCAACGTCTGCAAGAAGAAGCAGCTGACCAACACGCGCGCATCCGGCTCGGATGAGGCGCTGCGCCTCACACCGGCCACGGTCTTAA
>JAEZNC010000078.1 GCA_023441905.1 Bacillota bacterium
GCGGAAAGACGCATGAAGGTTGAGGCGAAGGCCAATTTGAGAAACCGCATCGTCAAATCCGAGCTCAAGACAATCGCGAAAAAATTTCAAGCGGCTGTGACAGCGGGAGAAAAAGAAGCGGCTGCCGAGCTGTATAGGGAATATACCGGCGCGCTGGATAAAGCGGCTCTTAAGGGCACCATCCACAAAAACGCTGTGAACCGTAAAAAAGCCCAGATCACAAAGGCGTTTTCTTCACTGACAGCTTAACAGCTCACACGATTGAAGATAAGGCCCCTAAGGTTATCCTTATGGGCTTTTTTGTGTTCTCTGAAAAAGCCTAAAACCCGTATACGCTGACCAGCGCGGCGCTCAGTGCGAGCCCGGCATCTCTCTGCCCCGATTTGATGCCATAATCCAGCTCAGCAAGCTGCTTTAAGCCGTCACGAAGCTGCGCGGCAGAAAAGCGGCTGCACTCTTTCATGAGCATACGCGCCGCAAAGCTCTTCACATTCAGTGCCGACGCGATACGTTCCTCGCCAAAGCCCGCATCCACCATCGTTCTTGTTTTGTACATGTCTCTGACTTTGCGCGCAAATAACCCAATAAGCCCTTCGGGGCTTTCCGATTCGAGAATCTCCGCGAGCAGGTCCCGCGCTTCTTTCGCTTTTTTATCCACAAACAGCCTGTGAATCTCAAACACGTTATACTCAAGAGAGCGCGACGCGCAGGCTTTCACATACGCCGATGTGATTTCCTGAAAACCGCTGTACACAGCGAGCTTGGCCGTTTCGTTCTCCAACGTGAAATAATCGCAGCCGGACAACGCAACCAGTTCCTCGGCGGTTTTTGCCGATATGCGGGCTCCCTGTATTTTGGCCTGAGCCGCCACAAAATCCGCACAGGCGGCGGCGGTGGGCGCTGCAAACTCACGCACTTCTCCAAGCTCCGCAATGCGTTTGTAGAGCGTCCGGCGCTTATCGGGCGCATCAGTACTGCACAGCACCAACACGGTGGTCTCCGGCATCTTATCGAGATACGCCGCGAGCTTCTTGGCATCCTCGGCGCTGCCCGACGTGCCGAGCCACGGACAATCGAGCACGGCCAGCAGGCGGTGCTCCGCCATAAAGGGATACTCTGCGCATGCCGCAATCAGCTCGTCTACCTTGGGCACCGTTTTGTATTCTGTTATATTGAGCGTTTCGTTAGGAATATTGAGCACGCCTTTCAGCTTTTTCAGGCTGCTGCGCACCATATATCCTTCGCCCGCAAAAATGTATAAATTCTTCATTTACTCACCATAAGTCTGAACCGAGATTCCTTCTTCGATATTGAAAACGACCGCGTGATTCTGTCTGGTCGTCAACACATGCCCGCTGTAATCCTGCAGATTGCGCATCGCGAGCGGACTCGGATGCCCAAATCGGTTTTCACCCACGCTGACGACACTGTAAACAGGTTTTATCACGCTAAGCGGCAGACGGTAAGACGACTGCGCCGAACCGTGATGGGCTGCCTTATAGACATCCACGGGGGGAAGCCCTGTAAACAGCGCCGTTTCTTTTTGGCCGGATATATCGCCAGCCAGCAGCACGCTGTGGTTTTTGTATTGCATCAGCAGCACCAGCGACAGATCGTTTGTTGTCTCGGCACTGCTGTTGCTGTACGGGTATAATACCACGGCTTTCGTTTCATCGTCCAGCAGAACAGCATCCCCCGCTGTGAGCGGCACCACCTGCGCTTTGGGCATGGCGGCCGCCACGGTCTCGTACTCCTGCGTGCTGCAGTAAGCCTTTTTTATCAGCCCTTGGGCATAAAGCGCCATGAGGCCCGAAAAGTGGTCGTCATCGGTATGCGAGACAAACACGGCGTCCGGCGTGATGCCATTGCGCATCGCAAAGCTCACCACCTCGTCCGCGCTCTTCTCCGGCCCGCCGTCCACGAAATAATCACCGCCCTGTGCCGTGCGGATATACGAGGCATCGCCCTGCCCCACATCGAGGAACGTAACCGTCATCCCCGAAGGCTGCGCGAGTAGCAGCGCGGCTGTCACAGCAGCCGCCAGTACGCCGCTCAGCGCGGCTTTGAGCCTTGCACTGATCAGCAGGTATTTAGAGACGATGAACAGCAATACGAAAGAGGCGATTGTCACATACCATGACGGAGATGCCGCATTGAACGCGGCAAAAGGCAGCACAGCGAGCGCGTTGATGAGAAGAAGCATCAGCCGTATCACGGCATCGGCGGCAAACGCAAGATAAGCGGCCGCCTGCCCGATCACAAGCCCGAGCATCGTGATAATAAACACAAGAATCATCGCGAGGGACGCGAGAGGTAGCACCACCACATTCACAACAATGCTGATCAGCGAAAGACGGTTGAACGAAGCCGCAAGCACCGCCGTTGTGCCCGCCGTTCCGCCGACCGCAGCGGAGATCATATCGGGCAGGCTCCATGGAAGCGCTTTGTCAAGCAGCCGTTTGAGCTGCGCGCCCACCGTGAGCAGCCCGAAAACAGCCCCGTAGGAGAGCTGAAAGCCCACCATAAAAAGGTCGAGCGGGCTTGTGATTAAAGAAATGATGAAAGCGAGCGCAAGGCTCGAGAGCGTATCCGGCTGCTTGCCCGTATGCCTGCCGAGCAGCAGCACCGCCGCCATGATGGCTGCGCGTACGATAGACGGCGTCAGCCCGGTCAGGAACGTGTAGAAAACGATAAATACGAGCGTCACAATCAGCGATGAGGTGCGGCCCAAACGGATCAGCCGAAAAAAACCGTATACCGCCACGATGAGTATCACCGCGTTTAACCCGGATACCGCCAGCACGTGCACCATACCGGTGTCCCGAAACGCGCCGAAGGTATCCTCATCGAGCGACTGCTTATCTCCAAGCAGCATGCCCTTGGCCACAGCCGAGGTGTCCGGCGCGAACACCTCATCAATCACGCGGCTAAGACTACTGCGCATATCAGCCATAAAGGAAGAGAACGACACGCGGCTGCCGGTGACCGTTACAGATTGCGCATACGCTTTGTACTGTATGCCTTCTGAGAGCAGGTACAGCTTTTCATCGAAGCCGCCCGGATTGCGCACGCCGTCCGGTATTTTAACCTCGGCCTGCGTCTCGATCACATCACCGCTTTTGAGCTGCGGAAAAGCGGGCGCGTAGAGCCTGATGCCGCCGCAGGCTATGCCGTCCATCCGGGCATCCTCCAGCACGCACACAGTACTGCCGTAATCATTGACGAACGGCTCGGCGGCGACATGCCCCGTCACGGTTTTTGTGCCGTTTTCCAGATATGGCACACTGACCGCCGTCGCCGACAAAAACGAGCCAAGCAGCGCGAATGCCGCACAGAAAAGCGCGAACGAAGGTTTGGCTCTGCGAATCAGCAGACAGACGCAAACAGCCGCAGCGGCAAACGCCGCGGCGGCTGTGAGATAGAGCGAAGCTAAATGAAAATAACGGCCAAGAACGATGCCGGCTGCTAGGCAAACAGCCATTACAGTGAGAGGGCGCTTATTGAACACGCGTTGCTGCGTCACGCCTCTCACCGCTAAACCTCGTATGTCTGCAGCTCCTCAATCAGCTCGGCTGACGGGAAGCTCTTTTTCACCTCGTCTATGATGTCGTTCTCGTTGTATTCGGGGAAAATATGTGTGACGAGCATGCGCTTCACCTGCGCGTCCAGCGCGATTTCACCGGCTTCCACCGCGTCCACATGCGGCGCGCCGGGTACCTTGTCTCGCGAAAGAAAAGCCGCCTCCATCAGCAGCAGATCAGCGCCATTGGCAAACGGCGCGAGCCTGTCCGTTTCGCGCGTATCGCCGGAAAACACAAAGGCTTTCCCATCCGCCTCAAACCGCATTGCATAGCTCGGCACAGGGTGCGGCATCAGCGAAAAACGCACGTCCAAACCGCAAATGGTCGTATGCATACCGTCCTCTATGGTTTGCGCGCTGATCATACCGTGCGCGCGTATCAGGCCGGATTCGGTTTCGGGCTGAGCAGGTAAATAAACAGGCAGCGGTGCCGTCCTCTGCCCCATCTTTTTCGAAGCATCGAGCGCGTAGCGCAAAGTCAGCACGTCGCCCATATGGTCGGCATGCAGATGTGAGAGCACGAGCGCGTCGATATCCGCCGGGCGAAGCAGCCCCAGCAGACGCGTTAACGAACCGCAGCCCATATCAATGACGATATTTTTTTCGTTATGCGTCAGCAGGTAGCATGAGCAGCTGGCTCCTGCGCGCGGGTACGGGCCGTATCGTCCGATACATGTCAGTTTCATACGAGCAATCCTTTTGTTCTTTTTACGGGATAATAGAGCGCCACAGCCACCGCAACGCCAGCCGCCCACTGAATCAGATTGAACGGCAATGTGCCCGCCGCATATGTCCAGCCGAACAGCACCCATTCAAATACGCCGTAACCCACCGTCATAATCGCACCGCCGATGACGCAAGCGATCATGAATTTGACAATTCCCCCTTGTTTCATCATGAGCGCGCAGACAAGGCCCATCAGCGCTTTGATGACGAGCGTGGCCGGAATATAAATGCCGCCGCCGAGCAGCACATCGGCCAGCATACTGCCGATACCCGCCGCGGCTGCCGCCCACGGCGCAGACACAATCATACCGGCGCAGTAAATCACGCTGTCACCGATATTCATGTAAGCGCCGTTCGCATTGACGGGAAAACGAATCAGAAACGTAAAAACGAAGATGAGTGCGGCCAGTATGCTCGAAACCACGAGCGTTTTGGTATGGTTTTTTTTAGTCAATTATGCCCCTCCAAAATGCCTTTTTTTCATTCTAATGCATTTTCGGGGTTGATGCAACGCTTTCGTATTTCTGCTTTGCTGTTGAAAAGTTGAAACAAGATTTTGATTACAAGAGCTGTTATTCTGCTTTTGCGATTTCGTCTGCTCGTGTACAGCTTCGAATAAGCTCACAAGATCGTCAATAAAGTGCCGAATGTCATCTATTGACGATCAGATACTGCCATACTTAGCTATGACAGAAAAGAGGGATATCGGCAGCCTGTAATGCGGCGCATACGCTGAACATAAATTCTTTATATGTCGATCTCACATAACGTGAGATTAAATTTATGAGCATCGGCATAAACATGAACACATTTTTTCTCAGTCACGCGCCATTCCCCTGTTCATATACTGAAAAGTAGAACGACGGACGGGGGGCTTTTTATTTATGTGTGGAATCGCAGGGATTGTGGATTTTGAAAACGATATGCTGAATGAGTGCGCGACGCTCGCAGCGATGATGGACGCGGTGAGCCACCGCGGCCCTGATTCGGCTGGCACATTTTTAACGCATCAGGCGGCTCTCGGGCACAGGCGATTAACCGTGGTAGACCCGGCGGGCGGCAGCCAGCCAATGACGCGCAGCATCGGCACCAATACATACACCATTGTTTACAACGGCGAGCTGTACAACACGCCGGAGATCAAACAGGAACTGACCGAGCAAGGCCACCGCTTTTTCTCCCACTCGGATACTGAAGTGCTGCTAATGTCTTACGTGGAGTGGGGTCCGTCGTGCGTGGAGCGCCTCAACGGCATATTCGCGTTCGCCATCTGGGACGAAAAAAACAGCGCATATTCCTGGCGCGTGACAGAATGGGCGTGAAACCGCTGTTCATCGCGCGCGCAGGCCACGCGCTGCTGTTCGGTTCCGAGATCAAGGCACTGCTCGCGCATCCCAGGATATCCCCCATACTCGCCGAAGACGGCCTGCTCGAGCTTTTCGCGCTGGCTCCGGCGCGCACAGCCGGCAAAACGTTTTTCAAAGGCATTGAAGAACTTCGCCCGGGCGAATGCATGACCTACTCACCGCTTGGCACCTATGTGCATAAATACTGGCAGTTTGCGAGCGCAGAGCATACCGACAGCCTTCACAAAACCACCGACACACTGCGCAGCCTCATCATCGATTCCGCGAAACGCCAGATGGTTGCGGATGTGCCCGTGTGCACATTTTTATCGGGCGGTGTCGATTCAAGCACGCTCTCGGCCATAGCCGCCGCTTACTCTGCAGAAAAAGGCGAAAAACTGAATACCTTTTCCATCGATTATACGGACAACGACAAGTATTTCGCGCGCAGCATCTTTCAGCCGAACTCAGACGGCGAATACATCGACATCATGCGCCGTCACATCGGCAGCGACCACACAACGTGCCTGTATGATTCGGATCAGCTTGTGGGCGCACTGCGCGACGCGATGACCGCGCGGGATTTACCCGGCATGGCGGATGTGGATTCGAGCCTGCTTCTGTTCTGCCGGGACATTAAAAAACACGCCACCGTGGCGCTCTCCGGTGAATGCGCCGACGAGATATTCGGCGGATACCCTTGGTTCTACCGCGATGAGCTGTTAAACCTCGACATGTTCCCTTGGGCCAACTCGCTTGAGCTGAGGCGCAGCGTGATGGCCCGCGCGCTGCACAAGCTGCCGATAGAAAGCTACGCGAAAAGCCGCTATTTTGATACCATCGAAGAAACGCCGCTGCTCGGCAGTGAAACGCCGCTCGAGCGCCGCCGCCGCCAGATGTTTTATCTCAACATCAAATGGTTCATGGCAAATCTGCTCGACCGCAAGGACAGGATGAGCATGGCGTGCGGGCTCGAGGTGCGTGTGCCGTTCTGCGACCATCGCATCGCCGAATACGCGTGGAACATACCATGGAACATCAAAAACATCGGCGGCATGGAAAAGGGCATACTGCGCCTTGCCGTGAAGGACCTGCTGCCCGAAAGCATTTACAATCGTAAAAAGAGCCCGTATCCCAAAACGCACAATCCCGAATACACGCGGCTCGTATCCGCCGCGCTCAAGGCCGTGCTGGCAGACCCCAAAGCGCCTGTTCATGCGCTGATTGACAAACAGACAGCGGAAGAGATGCTCGATTCGCTAAGCCTTGTTACGCCGTGGTTCGGGCAGCTGATGACGGGGCCGCAGCTGTTCGCGTTTTTGCTTCAGCTTAATATGTGGCTGGAGGATTATAAGGTAAAAATAGAAATCTGAAGAAGCGCAGTGAACACTTCGCGCCAACAGTAATGTATCACAGCGTCAGCTGATCATAAACATGGTGTTCGTCTCAAATCAAAAAACATATCGGAGCTCCGATATGTTTTTCTGCTTCAATTGCGGTCAGCAGCAATAATCTAACAGTCTATTCGAAGACTGCCCGAAAAGCGAGAGCCTGTCTCCAAACCAGAACGGCCTACGAGCCGTTTTTAATGATGCCGTAATTTCTTAAAAACGGATCGGCTATGCACAAATGCCCGGCCAATGTATCCGCCTGTTCACCGTCAACGAGAAACTGAACCTTGTTGATGCCATCCATCGCCGTAACGGTATTGACAATGGCATACACAAGCAGCATTTCGTTTTTTTCGGAGAGCCCGTTGCAGGCTTCTTTAAAGCCTTCAGACAGATTGACATAAGCCGAATCACCCGCGACGTTGACCGACAAGATGTCTTTCTCCGTCATGCCCGTATACTGAATCGTCGTCACACTGCTGCCGTCTCCCGTCTGCGGCCCGCGCATCAGCGCGCGCACGCGTTCAAGTGCGCTCCATATCTTCCCCTGTTCCATGCTGCGCGACACCTCAAGCAGCAGACCGGAATTCGCATACTGAAAATACAGCGGCGCGCTCGATCCCACATAGCCGTAAAAATCGCTTCTTCTTGTTCCTTCGCCGCCGCCAGTGTTAAGGGGCGTACTGCCCGCAAAGAAACGAATTTCCCGCGCATTGGGCACAAAGCCGGTGATGCTGTATACGAGCGCCGCAAATGACAGCTCCATATCCTTCGAACCCGTATACACCGAATCGGCAGGCATCGCATTAAAGTGCAGTTCAATATCAAATGTGAGGTCATCGTTGCTGATTACCGTCGGTGTGCCGGACAAGGCCGTTGCGGCCGTTACCGGGCTTCTCATCACATCTGCGTTTTTGGGGCCTTTTTTCAGTTCGTCGATGATGGCCGATACATATCCCGCGGCGTCGCTGCCCATGCCCGTGATGTTGTATGTGATGGTCCGCACCTCCGGTAATATATAATCACCGCTGGCCGAGATGAAATAAAGCACCGTATTGATATCAACGGTTTTCGGCTCTGCAGGGGTGGCCTCTGTATCCGAAAGGTTCGATGTTGGCGAGGGAACGGGAGAGCCTTCCGTACTCGTGCCCTCGGCAAGCGGATATTTGGCTTTCGCGCTCGCATAGGCTTCATCCACGCTGCCTGTTTGCTTTTTAAGCGGTCCGTAAGGATACCCCAGTAAACCCTCACGCAGCCCGTTATAGAAAACATTGACGGAGGTCGCCCCGAGCAGGTCAACAACGGTATTCGCAATGGCCATCTCCAAAACATATTTCTGATCGGCAGCCACCGGCTGACCGTCGTATTTTAAATAGACGTTGGCCACGCCATTCGAGAATTCAATAAAATCGAGCGTCATGCCTTCGGGCGCGACGCTTGACAGACTGTTGTTGGAGGGTCCTTTCAGCAGTGCCTGCACCGCCGCTTCCGCAGGGTTCTTATCCTGCTTCACATTAAGCAGCCGCAAATCAGCGGTCAGTGTGTGGCTTTCGCTGTTGAGAAAATAGACAGCGGCTTTTTTTGTGCTGAGCATTGTATCCATCCCGGCCAGATCAAGTGTGCTCACAGGCACCTCACGGCCGGCACCTTTAGAATCCTGTATCACGCCGCACCCGGATAGCAGCATGCAAACGGCCAGCACACACGCAGACAATCGCCTCATGTTATCACCCCACGTTGATCAGCACATTGACGATCGACGAATATGAGACCTTCCAAAGCTCGTTTTCCAACACGAGAATCACCGGAACCATCGTCCGTTCAATGTCGCCGTTGCGCGTTTTTATCGTATAGTTGAGCAGCACCACCGCCGATTGGCCGTCGCTCATCACATTGACGCCCTTGGGTTCGAAAGAATCAAGATCGTTGCTGCCCGCTTCGTTAAGTGCCGCAGAGAAATCCTCAGTATCGGGCTTGACCGTCCCGTCGATATTCGTGTACGCCGTGTAGTTATAAAGCTCTGCCCAATTTTTTTTAGAATACGCATCGAGCGCTTGCTTGAGCGTTTTTTCGGGGGTCAATATCAAATCTCCGTTCCAATACTGCTGATCGAGCGCCTTGTCCTCGCCGCCGAAACCCGCCTCACTGCGCATAATGCGCTGACTGCCGTTTTTACGCTGAACGCTGATCTGCACACTCGAATAGGTGCCCATCTCCGTGATGGTATTGACGATGGAATAGATCGCGAGCATTTTTCGGTCAAGCGCGGTGTGTTCTTCAAGCGCTGCAACTGGCGGATTTGTTGTAACAAACTCTTCGCTGAGCGTCACAAACAGAACATCCGCGTTGTTTTCCACGCTCACCAGCGTGACGCCCTCCCAGAACAGACCGGCCAGCTCGCTGCGGTCTGACGACGGCCCGGCAATCAGTGCTCTGATGACGGCTTCCTCGCGCTTTTGGCTGACCGGTACATCGATAGAGCGCGTTTCACCCGCAAGCAGCAGTTCGCCCTTGTATGAATAATAAAGCCTCACCTTGGATGTATCCTTATTGGCCGCCTCCGCTTTGGGATTGATATCCGGTGTGTTTTTATCCGTTTCGCCCGCAACCGCGCAGCCGGACAACACCAGTATGAACGCCATCAGCACGGCGATAATTCTTCTCTTTCCCATGTTTCTCTCCTATCCCTTGATCGGCAGATACAGCGTGAATACGCTGCCAAGGCCCTCCTCACTTTGCACCTCAATGCTGCCGCCGTGCAGCAGCGCGATTGTCCGCGCGATATAGAGCCCGAGGCCGCTTCCTCCCGTTTCTCTTGCGCGGGCTTTATCGACGCGGTAAAACCGGTCAAACAAATGCGGCAGATCGCTTTCGGGTATTCCGCAGCCGTCGTCTTTAATCTCGATGGCGGCGTTTGCGCCGCTTTTTTGCAGCGATACCCAAACATGACCGCCTCTTTCCGAATACTTGATGGCGTTATCGATGAGGTTCATCACCGCCTGCATCACCTTCACGGCGTCACAGTTGACCTCGAGATCGTTATTGACGGTATAGAGCAGCGTGACATCCTTCTCATGCGCAATAGGCTGCAATGAGTTCACGGTTTTGTTGACAAGCTCGCTGAGCAGTATCTTTTCAATCTTGAGCGCCTGCGTTTCGCTGTCCGTCTTCGCCAGCTTTAAAAGGCCCGAAATCACGTCGGTCAAACGGTCAATCTCGTTGTTGATATCGCCGAGAAATTCCTTGTATATCTTTTCATCCACACCGTCCTGATACAGCAGTGACTCAATGAGTATTTTCATCGAGCTCAGCGGCGTTT